>JANJTG010000213.1 GCA_024711265.1 Bdellovibrio sp.
GATGTGAGAGATTTTGAATCTGAATCTGCCCATCCAAGGGGGCTAAAGTGGTTTTTAAAAATAGATAAACACCAAAGGAAATAAGTCCCAAAAAAAGAATAAGACCAGGAAGGGTGCGCTTTAATAATTTCATTCAGAAACTTTCGGACGGACGAGACTCGGACGCAAGAGCCTTTGATGTCACTGTGCAAAATTGGACCTCTGGACTTTGGATTAACGCGCTGTAGACCCAAAAAAGAAGCAGGCACCTTTTTGGGGGGCGTGGTAGAGTTGGAGGGATGGGGTTTTCGTTTAAAAAGAACTTTCAATTGGTGTCAGAGTTTAAGCCTTCTGGGGATCAGCCACGGGCGATTCAGCAGATGCTTGAAAACTTTGAGGCGGGTTTAAAACATCAAACTTTGCTGGGAGTGACCGGGTCGGGGAAAACTTTCTCGATGGCACACACGATTGCGAAACTCAATCAGCCCGCCTTGGTGTTGGCTCCGAATAAAACCTTGGCGGCCCAACTTTATGCGGAATTTAAAGAACTTTTTCCGCACAATGCGGTCGAGTATTTTGTCAGCTACTACGATTACTACCAGCCCGAAGCTTATATCCCTTCGACTGACACCTATATCGAAAAAGATTCGGCCATCAATGAGCAGATCGATCGCATGCGCCACTCGGCGACGCGATCCCTGTTTGATCGTCGTGATGTGATCATCGTGAGTTCGGTTTCCTGTATCTACGGTTTGGGTTCGCCGGAAGCCTACGAAGGGATGATGATTCAAATTGTCTCCAACACCGAGATGAAGCGGGATCATCTTTTGCGGGAACTCATTCGGATTCAATATCAAAGAAACAACGTGGATTTTTCCCGGGGAACCGTGCGGGTGCGCGGAGACAATGTCGAAATCTTCCCTCCTTATGAGGAAGAACGGGCTGTCCGCGTGGAATTTTTTGGTGATTTTATTGAAAGACTTTCGTGGATTGATCCTCTGACCGGGCAGGTTCTTGAAGAGTTGGACCAAGTCGGGATTTACCCCGGAAGTCACCACGTAACCAGTGAAGACAATCTTAAACGCGCGATCAAGACGATTCAGGAAGAACTTCGAGAACGCCTGGTCGTTCTGAATCAGGAAATGAAGTTTTTAGAAGCGCAACGTTTGGAGCAAAGAACCTACTACGACATCGAGATGATGGAGCAGATGGGATTTTGCCAAGGCATTGAAAACTATTCTCGTCATATGACAGGGCGAGGGCCGGGTGAACCGCCGCCCACTTTGTTAGAATATTTTCCGAAAGAGTTCGTGACTTTTATTGATGAGTCCCATGTGACTGTTCCTCAGATCGGGGGCATGTACCGGGGGGATCGGGCGCGGAAGTCCACGTTGGTGGAGCACGGGTTTCGTCTTCCTTCGGCTCTGGACAACCGCCCCCTGAACTTTCAAGAATTTGAAAGCATGATGGACAAGGTGGTCTATGTTTCAGCGACCCCGGGAAATTATGAGTTGCAAAAATCAGAAGGGGTCATCGTCGAGCAGATCATTCGTCCAACGGGATTGATTGATCCCATCGTGGAAGTGCGCCCGGTGAAGCATCAGGTTGATGATCTGCTCAAAGAGATCCGTGAACGAATCAAAAACAAAGAGCGGGTCTTGATCACCACCTTGACAAAACGCTCGTCAGAAGATCTTACCGAGTATTACGAAAACCTTGGGATCAAGGTGAAGTATCTTCACAGTGAAATTCAAACCGTGGAAAGAACCGAAATCCTGCGTGATCTTCGTTTGGGAGTTTTTGACGTTTTGGTCGGGATCAATCTTTTACGAGAAGGTTTGGACATTCCTGAAGTCAGCCTGGTCGGTATTACAGATGCGGATAAAGAGGGGTTCCTGCGTTCAGAGCGCTCCTTGATTCAGACGATTGGTCGTGCCGCAAGAAATATCAACGGCCGCGTGATTCTTTACGGCGATACCATCACGGAAAGTATGCGTAAAGCCATAGGGGAAACGGAACGTCGTCGTCGTATCCAACAAGAATACAACGAAGCCCACGGCATTACGCCTCAGACAATTCGCAAAAAAATTAAAGAAGGTCTGGGCGAGGTTTTTGATGGCACGTTGGCAAGCACGGTTTTGCAGGGTGAAAATAAGTCGGGTGCTATTATGAATAAATTTGCCCATCAGCCGGACAAGTTGCAGCAAGAAATTGAAAAACTGCGCTCTAAAATGAAAGAACACTCGGCAAATTTGGAGTTTGAAGAAGCTGCTAAAGTGCGCGATGAAATCAAACGTTTGCAGATTGCCGAACTTGGTATTCGCAGTGGTGAGGTTGAATCCGAAAGTGCGGAGGTGCTCAAGGATGGCCTCAAGTAGATTCGAGGAAATTCGCGATAAAGTGAAGGAATTCCCCACGCAAAGCGGGGTCTATCTGATGAAAAGTCAGACGGATAAGATCATTTATATCGGGAAGGCCAAGAATCTTCGCAACCGAGTGCGCAGTTATTTTAACGATAGCAAAGATCATTCTCCCAAGACACGGTTGTTGGTTCAGAATATCAATGAAGTTGAATATATTCTGACGAAAACCGAAGTCGAGGCATTCTTGCTTGAAGCCTCTTTGATAAAAAAGCACCGACCTAAATACAATATCCGTCTTCGCGACGACAAAGCTTATCCCTATATCCGTTTTAGTTGGGGAGATGAATTCCCTCGTTTGTATTTGGCACGAAAAGTTAAAAAAGATGGTTCCTTGTATTTTGGTCCTTATACTTCGGGACTGGCGGTGCAGGGGACGATTCGCTTTTTAAATCGAACTTTTAAAATCCGCGACTGTACAGATGCCATGTTTAAAACCCGCAAACGTCCCTGCATGACCTATCAGATTGGTCGGTGTACGGCGCCTTGTGTAAGTTATATTTCTCAAAGTGAATATCGTGAGGAAGTGGAAGGGGCCAAACTCTTCTTGAAAGGGCAAAATCGCAAGGTCGTGAAGTCCATCACTGAAAAAATGATGCTGGCGGCGGAAGAAGAAAAGTTTGAAGTAGCCGCGCGCTTGCGGGACTCTGTGCAAGCCATCAAAGCGATTTTGGAAAAACAAGCCGTTATCAACGACACCACCGAAAAAGACCAGGATGCTGTCGGTTACTTTGGGGATGAACGGGGATGCCTTATCGAAACTGTTCACGTTCGGGCCGGAAGAGTGATTGGTACAAGATCACACTATCTTCCGCATTTTGATCCCAACGACGCGGTCGAGGATCCTCGTGAATGGTTGGTGGATTTCTTGAATCAATACTATGAAGACAATTTTATCCCAGATGATGTGTTGTTGCCTTTGGATATTGGTAACGACTTGACGAAACTCATGGCTGAAGTCCTTAAAGAACGTTCGGGCAATAAGGTGAACGTGCGTTTTGCAACGGATGAACGCGGACGAAACCTCGTTGAAATGGCCCATGAAAACGCCAAGGCCCATTTCTTAAAATATGTTTCCAAATCTGAAGAAAAACTTCGAGGTTTGGATGAAATTAAGACCAAGCTTTCCTTGCCAGAGCTGCCTCGGCGCATTGAGTGTTACGACATTTCAACCTTCCAAGGGGCCGAGACGGTGGCGTCTCAAGTGGTTTTTGAAGAAGGGGTGCCCGCAAAGGATCACTATCGCCGATATAAAATTAGAACTGTTGAGGGTATCAATGATTTTGCCTCCATGTATGAAGTCCTCAGTCGGCGTTTTAAGCACACTGAATACGAAGATCCTCAGTTGATTGTGATTGATGGAGGCAAGGGTCAGTTGGCTCAGGCCGTAAAGATTTTAGAAGAGATCGGCCGTCGTGATATTCCCGTGGTCGGTCTTGCGAAGGCTCGTACCGAAAGCGACTTTCAAAAGCAGGAAGTGGAGTCCACGGAAGAACGTTTCTTTCTTCCCGGACGACAAAACCCCGTCATTTTTAAACACAACGCTGAGGCTTTACATATTCTAACGGGAATCCGAGACGAGGCTCATCGCTTTGCCATCACCTATCATCGTAAGTTGCGGGAAAACACGTCATTAGAGAGCGAACTTGATTATGTCGTGGGGTTGGGGGAAAAAAGAAAGAAAGTTCTTTTGACTCATTTCAACTCTATTGATGAAATCAAGATGGCCGTGCCAGAAGAAATTGCCCAGTTAAAAGGATTCAATCGAGTTCTGGCCGAACGTATTTTGATTCAGTTAAATGAAACGGAAGAAGAAGAAACCGAGGTTGAAGAGTGAAAAATCATGCCCTTTTAGTGGGTTTGGGGATTTTTTTAAGCCGTATTGCGGGGTTGATCCGCGAACGTGTTTTTGCTCACTTCTTTGGAAACTCGGACGCTGGCGACGCCTTTAAAGCCGCATTAAAAATCCCTAATTTTTTACAGAATCTTTTTGGTGAAGGTGTTCTGTCTGCCAGTTTCATTCCCGTTTATGCCCAGCTCCTTGCAAAAAAGCATGACGAGGAGGCCGCGAAAGTGGCTTCGGTTGTCGGCAGTTTGTTGTTCCTGATGACCTCATTTTTGGTGCTTGTCGGGGTTTTTGCCACGCCGTTTTTGATTGATCTTATTGCCCCGGGCTTTTCCGGAGAAAAAAGAGATCTGACGATTCGTATCGTTCAGATCTTATTTCCAGGAACCGGCTTTTTGGTGATGTCGGCTTGGTGTTTGGGGATTTTGAACTCTCATCGAAAGTTCTTTTTGTCTTATGTAGCCCCGGTGATTTGGAATGTCGCTATCATCGCGACTTTGGTGATGTGGGGATCGTACCAAGGGCAATTTGACTTGGCGATCACAGTATCGTGGGGATTGGTGGCCGGAAGTTTTCTACAGTTTGCGGTGCAACTGCCCTCTGCTTTGCGATTAGGGCGTAAGATTTTTCCGTCACTCGACTGGAAGATGACGCCGGTGAAGACGATTCTTAAGAACTTCACTCCGGTGGTGGTCTCTCGAGGCGTTGTGCAGGTGAGCGCTTATATCGATAATATGTTGGCGAGTTTGCTTCCCACGGGGGCGGTGTCATCGTTGGCGTATGCTCAGACGTTATATCTTTTGCCGGTCAGTCTTTTTGGTATGAGTGTGTCCGCTGCGGAACTTCCGGCGATGTCTCAAGCCACCGGAACCGAGCATGAAATTCACACGTATCTTAAAGACCGACTTAATCGGGGTCTGGAACAGATTGCCTTTTTTATTATCCCCTCGGTGGTAGGTTTTGTGTTGTTAGGGGATCTTATTGTGGGCGCCGTTTTTCAGACCGGGGAATTCAATAAAGACAACACTCATTTTGTATGGGTGGTTTTGGCGGGATATACGGTGGGCCTTTTGGCGTCCACCTTAGGGCGCCTTTACTCTTCGACGTTTTACTCTTTGAAGGACACGAAAACACCTTTGCAGTTTGCCATTGTGCGCGTGATTTTTGCGACCCTGTTGGGGGCGTTGTTTGGATTCTATGTTCCCAAAGCGTTGGGATTGGAAGCGCAGTGGGGGACTCCGGGCTTAACGATCGCCGCCGGAATCGCGGGTTGGCTTGAGTTTTACTTCTTGCGCCAGGCTTTGAATAAAAAAATCGGACACACCGGATTGTCGTTAAAATATCAAGCCAAAGTGTGGCCTTTGGCGATTGTGAGTGCTGGCTGTGGCGCCCTCGTGGTGCGCTTTGGGCTGAGCGAACACCTTCATGTCATTGTGCGGGCGGCGGCAGCTCTTTGCATC
>JANJTG010000231.1 GCA_024711265.1 Bdellovibrio sp.
AGAAGATAACTAGCCAGGCCTCCAAGGAAAATCAAAAGCAGCCCCCAGAAACCATATTTTTTAAAACTCCACACCAACGTGGGCTCAACAGAAACTGTTTCAAGGGCAATAAATCCATTTTTCTGGAGTAAATACTCCGTCGCAGAAAATAGAGAGCGGGGAATCTCAAATCGCCCCTCAGAATCTGACTCGAGAAGGTCTCCACGCGCCGATTTCATCTGCACTCCACTCGCCGGATCCCAGATGTTTTCCACTGGCTTATTCTGCAGAATACGTCCTTTGATGGATTTAAAACTCACGTCCTCTATCTGAGTCCGCAACGAACCCGTCCAGAAACCTTCATTAAAGAAATAGAGTTCCTCGCCACCTTTTAAGAGATATCGAAGCATATTGACCTCACTCCCCAGACCGTTCACTTTAAAGTTAAAATCTTGAAGTGGCACCCCATCGATTTCAGAAATTCTATAGCCATACTGGATATCATTCTTAAAAGAAAGTCCATGCTTCTGGAGAGCCAAAATCAATGCCGAATACACACTGGGTCTGTCAAAATTCCTTTCATCTTTAAAGACAGGATCTATAATTTTGATCATCGTTAACTTGAACGTGTCATCCAAAAGAAGCTTTCCATTTAGATTCAAAACAACCCACACGGGTTGGAACTCCGACAGATCCAATCCGGTGGAGGCCTTCACTTCACGCACACGCTGAATTTTTTTGAGATCTTGCAGCTGCAAATCTCCAAGGCCCTTCTTGACCACCCCATTTACGGCCAACGCGGTCACAAGACATGGATTGGAGTAGGTGGACTTCGTCCATCGGAAATATCCGTTATCCATGAAATAAGATTGAAACTCTTTTTCTATCTTCAAGTCTGGAAAATTGAGTTTGTGCCGTACGTATATCTCTTGGGACAACTGCACTGAATTCATCAACTGCGATGTCATCGGAGCCGCTGCATCTCGATTCTTCTTGATATAAGCAATCAGCTTACCCTTGGCCTTGCTTGCGTCTTGGTATTTAAAATAGCTCAAGGCTTCCGCCATCAACAAACTGGATTCGATATCTGACGGAAGATCTTTTGTTGAAAAAGCCCACCCTCCATCTTCCCGCTGATGAGACAAGATAAACTTCTCAATACTGGCCACTTTCTCTGGCCCCCAATTTCCGCTCCACCCCTTTTGTCTTAATAAAGGCAGCATCGTAATAAATCGAGCGTCATCAATCAGCAAATCGCTGGAGCCAAATTGACCTTCAACATATTGCTCGTTTAATAATTTGAGGGCTTTATCCTTAACACCCTCAGAGTCATCGCCTTGCAACAACGCCAAAGCCGAAACGAACACCAAAATTCTGGCGCGACGAAGACTTTCGGGCATTTTTTGAAATTCACTCACAAAATAGGCCTCAGGCCCTTTGCCATTCACTTGCCAATTGGCGGGACTCTCTCCCAGAAGGGCTGCGGCCAAAAGTATTCGCTGCGAAAGCTGAAGATCCGGCCCCCCTCCCTCCTCTGAAAATCCTCCCCCTTCACTTTGACATAGGGCCAAAGAAGAAAGGATTCGATCCCGACTCTGCCCATGACTCACATTTACGAGGAAAATTGGAGTGAAGAGACCGCAAATTAAAGATCGCCACGAAAAAAACATCCCTGCCTCACTTTTGAAGATATTGACATCTCAAAATACGTCCGTCTCATTTGTCTCTTGTAACTCTCGACATTCTCTAACACAATTATCTTTATGCAAATATTTTTCACCCTTCTTTTAACATTGGCCGCCAACGCTTATTTCGAAATCCCCGCCAGCTCCAAAAAAGGCGAAATGAACGAGATCTCCTTTGAAAAATATAAGAACTTCCCGACAGAATGGAACCTCGTCACTGTCCGTTACCGGAACGATAATAAAGAGCTGAGATTTATCTATGCCAATAATACTGCCTTTCAGCACCTTCTTTCGGGCAGCAAAAAGGGTTACCCCGAGGGAAGCGCCTTCGGGAAGACCGCCTATATAACAACTCAAGACCCCCACTTCCCAAGTTCGATGGTTCCCAGTGCGAATCGACGCTTTCAGCTTATGGTCAAAGACTCGAAAAAATATGCTACGACTAACGGTTGGGGGTATGCGCTCTTTAATTCTGAAGGCGTCATCTATAAAGAAGACATCGTGGGCGAAACCAAGGCCTGTCATGTTTGCCATACTCTTGTCAAAGATCTCGACTATATCTTTGCTTCCCCCGTTAATGCCAAAGAGGGGTTACAAAAAAAATCTCCTTATTCGACCATGAAATGGATCGAAACAAAGGTCTCCTCACTGCCCAAAGAGGTTGCCAAACTTCTTCCCACCACAGACAGCACGGTGATGCAATACAAAGGACCTCTGGAGGAGAATTATTTTTTCGGCACTCTGGATGAAATGACTCCCACTTTGATAAGCAAGTCATCGGAACTTCAGAAGAGCACTCTGTTTTTAGGAAAATCCGAAGACTTCACTCTGGTTGTTCCGTTCAGCAAAAAATGTAAAAGAATTCACGTGCACTACAAAAAGAATCCTCTTCGAACTGCCGAGCGATGCGAAGATTAATTCTTTTGTTCTTCCCCGTATTTTTCTCTTTATGGGCCTTTGGCAATGAAGCCCACAAAGAACTTTGCGACATCAAGTACAGCGTTTCAGGCCAGGGAAAGCCCGG
>JANJTG010000234.1 GCA_024711265.1 Bdellovibrio sp.
TCGAATTTTGCGCGAGACAATTTCGTCTGCAAATGTTTTGGACCCGACTGATCGGCTGTGATGAATGGCAAGTTGATCTCTGTTTCTTGCGCTGAAGAAAGTTCGATTTTTGCTTTCTCAGCCGCTTCTTTCAGACGTTGCAACGCCATCTTGTCGTTCTTAAGATCAATACCTTGATCTTTTTTGAATTCAGAAATCAACCATTCCAAGATCACGGTATCAAAGTTGTCACCACCCAAATGAGTGTCCCCGTTGGTCGCGCGAACTTCGACAACGCCATCACCCACTTCAAGAATAGAGATATCGAATGTACCTCCCCCGAAGTCGTAGATCGCGATCTTTTCATCTTTCTTTCTATCAAGACCGTAAGCCAGCGCTGCTGCCGTTGGTTCGTTGATAATACGTTTTACTTCAAGACCCGCAATACGACCTGCATCTTTTGTTGCCTGTCTTTGTGCATCGTTGAAGTAAGCAGGAACGGTCACCACCGCTTCTGTTACCGGTTCACCCAAATAATCTTCCGCTACTTTTTTAAGTTTCGCTAAAACCGCAGCACCGATTTCTTCTGGAGAAACCTGTTTCCCTTGAACCTTAAAAGCACAGTCATTGCCTTTCGCCACTACTGTGTAAGGAACTAATTTAATTTCCTCTTGAATCTCTTCAAATCTGCGACCGATAAAACGTTTTGCAGAGTAGATTGTATTTTCAGGATTCGTCACCGCTTGACGTTTAGCGATTTGACCCACCAAACGATCTCCGTCTTTTGTATACGCTACAACAGAAGGAGTGGTACGAGCGCCCTCTTCGTTCACGAGAACTTTAGGCTCGCCGCCTTCCATGATCGCGACGCATGAGTTCGTCGTTCCTAAGTCGATACCAATTATTTTACCCATACCAAAATCTCCTTAATTTCCATGAAGTTAACTACATTTTGCACTTTAAATGTGGGGCCTCATTCGCTTTCGTCAAGCCACCGTAGTTATTTTTTTATGACAATATTTTAATCAACAAAATCAATATCTTACGAATCTTTAACTCGTGTTATCGGGCAGCTTTAGGCATTATGAGCCCTCGCTCCTCTCTTAAAAACACAAAAAACAAATGTCCCCTCTAGGCCTCGGCGCAAACCCTTCAACGCCGGGGCCTCAATTTTTCTACTTCTTGCGACCGAAAAGACCACCGCCCTCAGGCGTGACTTTCAATCCACGAGCTTTTGCAATTTCGCGCAGAAGTTTCTCTTCGTCTTTATGTAATTTTTCAGGGAACTGCACATTCACGCGGAAGTAGATGTCTCCACGACGATTTCCACGCAACGAAGGCAAACCTTCGCCTGCCAGCTTCACATTGTCGCCGTCATGAGCTCCTTTAGGCACCTCTACAGTCGCTTTACCAGTCACTGTAGGAACCTCAATCTCAGCGCCTAAAAGCATTTGCACATAAGGCACCGAGAGTTCTGCAAAAAGATCATCACCACGACGCTCGAAGTGATTGTGCGGCTTCACACGAATCTCAACAAAAAGATCGCCCGGAGGGCCGCCCATATAACCACCCTCCCCTTCGGTGGCCACACGCAAACGAGTGCCCGTATCCACTCCCGCCGGAATGTTCAAGCGGATCTTACGATGTTCACTGACACGCCCTTTGCCTTTGCAGGATTTGCATGGATTTTTAATCACGGTTCCCTGCCCATGACAGCTTGGACACGTCGACGCCATCGCAAAGAAACCTTGGGAACGAACCACTTGGCCCGAACCGCCACACATCTGACACTGTGACACTTGAGACCCTTTTTCGGCTCCCGTGCCTTTGCAATCATCACAGTTTTTATCAGTATCGAATTCAATTTCTTTTTCTAAACCCGTGATCACTTCTTTCAAAGAAACCTCGGTCACATAACGAAGATCTGAACCACGACGAGGCTCATTGCGACTGCGACGTTGGCGTTGCTGGCCGCCCATGCCTCCGCCGAAGAAGTCACCGAAGATATCCCCAAAGTGAGCGAAAATATCATCCACATCCTGGAATCCCGCACCACCGCCGCCGCGACCGGAAAAGGCCTCGTGACCGAAGCGATCATATTGAGCGCGCTTTTGTGGATCACTTAAAACTTCGTAAGCACCCGCGGCTTCCTTAAATTTTTCTTCGGCCTCTTTGTTCCCCGGATTCTTATCCGGATGAAGTTGCATCGCCAATTTGCGATAAGCTTTCTTAATCACATCTTGGTCTGCATCACGGGGAACGCCTAATATTTCGTAGTAATCTCTTTGTGCCATAGTCAGTGCGTTGTCCTAAATTCTTGAAATTTCACGTGCAAATCAAAATATGGTGACGAAGGAGCCTCCGTCAATGCTTCCCTCTAAAAAACTTACTCCCACAGGGACCTCGAATGGGCCTCTTGGAAGGAAGATTGGACGCGACGCTTCTTTCTAATGAAGCAAACCCAAGCTCTGCAGCCTGACGTAAAGCCTTTATTGCGCGGAAGACTTCAGCGACTCGATTTTATCTTCAAGGCGCTGAATGATGACGGGATCTTGATTAGTGCGCTTCATTTCCGCCAAAAGAGATTGCGCTAAATCCAAGTGGCCAGAGTCGGAATAAAGACGGCCTGCCAATGAAAACACCCAAGGCGGAGCTCCGTTTTGCCCTGCCTGAATCAGCAGTTCGGCGGCTCTTTTTTTGTCTTTGACTTCATAAAGGTAGTGATAGGCGGCGCGATACAAAATCGGCCAATCTTGAGGAAACTCTTTAACGCCTTTATCGAAAATCTTTGTCGCCCCCTCGATATCGGAAATGAGGACCGTCAGAGCCAAAGCCCCTGCGGCGTAAGGAGTGCGAAAATGAGGGGACAGATTCGTCACGGCGTCGAGCATCTTGTAGAGCCAGGAATTATTCGCACAGATTTTTGCAGCGATCCTTTGATCGCAGTAATCGAAGTCTTGAATAGTTCGGATCCATAGGACGTCAGCGGTTACTTCTTGAAAACCAAAACTCATCCGCTCAATATAGGGCGGTGGCGCAATTGGCTTTCTTTCAATCTTTCTCGTCGCACTAAATCGCACACTCGTTGAAACAATGAGTCCAATAGCAAAAATCCCAAGCACAAGGCTTGGGATTTTTTGAATGCTACGATTTATAAAAACCGAGGTAGTCATTAAGGAATACCAGGAGTCGCGTTTCTCAAATCTTTGTTCTGATCGATAGTCCAAACGTCACCAGCAGGCATACTTGTATGAATCACAGAAATTGCAGCCGCACGGAATGTTGTTCCATCCAAAACTGTCGTCGGAAGGCTTGGCGGAGCCACATTCGTCGCGCCATTAAGCAAAGTACAAGGACTGTTATTGCTAAATGCACCGATAGCATTTCCAACGCTGGTATTACAATAAGCATAAGAGTTAGTTTGATTTCCCGGAGCCGTCGTTGGAGGGTTGTTATAACCATTTCCAGTACCAGCATCTGGCGTTCCCGCCGCACTGAAGCCCACGTTGTATCTTAATTTACCTTCTGGAGAGTATCCAATTGCTCCAAACATAGTATGATAAGCCGTGTACTCCGCATAAAATGCTTTCTCAGATGTATAAATTGAAGAAAGATTTGTCTTCGCTTCCGATTGTCGGGCTTTAGCTAGATATTTGTTAATGGAAGGCACCGCTATCGACGCCAAAACACCGATAATCGCCACAACGACCATCAACTCAACGAGAGAGAAACCGCGTTGAGACTTACGAGTTGATAAAAACATTAGGACCT
>JANJTG010000520.1 GCA_024711265.1 Bdellovibrio sp.
ATACATCTTGTTAAGGTCGGTAATTTCAAGTTCTCCTCTTGCGGAGGGCTTCAAGGTCTTTGCTTTCTCAACAACTGTTCCATCATAAAAATAGAGTCCTGTAACGGCCCAGTTTGACTTTGGATTTTTTGGCTTTTCTTCTATACTTAGTGCTTTTCCATTTTGATCAAACTCCACCACGCCATATCGTTCAGGATCGTTGACGTGGTATGCAAAGACGCGAGCCCCTTTTTCTATTTTCGCGGCGGCAGATAGTTGTTGGGGCATGCTATGTCCGTAAAACAAGTTATCCCCGAGAATTAAACAGGTGGGGCTGTTATTGATAAAATGTTCTCCAATAAGAAAGGCTTGAGAAATTCCTTCTGGCTTAGGTTGGACCGCGTATTCTAGCTTGATGCCGAAGTTGGATCCATTTCCAAGAAGATCCTGGATGAGGGGAATATCGCGGGGCGTGCTGATGATGAGAATATCTTTGACCCCGCCGAGCATCAGTGTTGATAAGGGATAGTAGATCGTCGGCTTATCGTAAACGGGAAGAAGTTGTTTGGATACGCACTTTGTTGTTGGAAATAAGCGTGTTCCGCTGCCGCCAGCGAGTACGATGCCCTTCATGAAATGACTCCTTAAATATTTAGAATCACTATATTCGCAAACTCGACGCTAGGCAAGAATCTGAGGCATCTTTTTTGGGCACCTCTGCTGTTAGCTATTGGCGATCCAAGGGTAATCTATTACTCTTTTTCTTTGATTTATCGCAATACCCGGAATCTATGTGGGTGAAGGAATATCTTAATGACTTTCAAGGCGAACTTAAAAGAAATCATAAAGAGCCGACTAAGTCCTTCAGCCGTGGGCAGAGTCAAGAGGGTCGCTGATTTGTTTATCTCCTATAAAAGAAATTCTTACTCTCAATATGGTGAGGATTTGTTTTTAGCGGAGTACTTCAAAGATAAAAGTTCAGGCTTTTTTGTAGACGTTGGTGCGTATCACCCCACTCAGTTTTCGAACACATACTTGCTGTACCAGAAGGGATGGCGAGGTATAAATATCGACGCCAATCCTGACTCAATGAAGTTGTTCAAGGCGCTTAGGGTGCAAGATATCAATATTGAAGCTTTGATATCTGATAAAAAAGAGACAATGACCTTTGCTTCTTGGGGACTTAACTCTGATAACTCAGCCCATGCTGGTCAAATTGAAGGGGTTCAGAGGCAGTTTCAACGAAGTCCCGATCTCTACCAGATGCAGACGCGAAGTCTGACGGAAGTTCTAGATCATGAGGCGAAAGCATTAACTGATATAGATCTTCTAAGTGTGGATGTGGAGGGTATGGATGTGAGTGTGTTGCTCTCTTTGGATTGGACGCGCTATCGCCCTCGCATTGTGATTGTTGAGACGTATTCACCAAATATTGACGAGGTCATGAGCACGGATCTGTACGATCTGCTTAAGTCCAAAGGGTATAATTTAATTTCGTGGTACTATCGAAGTCTTATTTTTGAGCGAGTGTCTTAATTATTTTGTTTGCTAGCCACAAAAAGGGGCCCCGAGGTCCCTTCTGTTTTATTTAAAACCAAACCAGATCTTCGAATAAGTTCTGAGAAATAATCTTCACGAAATCCCAGTTCCAGCCATCCGTGAAGACGAATGTGAAAAATTGACTCTCCATCCAGTCGTAGCCCCCAAGGAATGTCAAAAGAGTTATTTATCGGCTCTTCACAAAATATAATTTTGCCATGGGAAGATAGCTTGCTAGCAAGTCCTGCAATAAGTTTTTGGTGTTCCGCGCAGTGGTGAAAGCTTGAATTAAAGATAATTGCATCAAAGGTGTCGTTCATGTTGAGGGCACTCTCGAAATCAGCACAAATGAGCTTTGCCTTCTTGCCAAGCTTTCCTAGGCGTCCGCGAACGACCTTGAGAAAATCATTAGAAATATCAATGCACGTTACCTGATATCCAAGCTGGACAAATTGAAGAGTGTTGTTTCCGTGCCCCGGCCCCATCTCAAGGATTTTGGCGCCTTCAGATAAATTTAATACTTTAAGGAGCTCTCCCATGGCAATGAGCTTATTTCCCACAATGGT
>JANJTG010000525.1 GCA_024711265.1 Bdellovibrio sp.
GTCAGCGTCACCGCCGACTCGCAGCGGTCACCGGCCGCCGGCGTCGAGAAGGCCACCGCGAGCGTGAAGTCGCCCTCGTTGGCCACGCCCGTGCCGCCGTCCTCGCCGCCCTCCGACATGCCGAAGCCGGAGTCGATGACCACGAAGATGTCCACCGGCGCGCTGCCGGAGTTGAAGTACGAGACCGTCTCCGGCGCGTCGAAGCGCGTGTCGTCGTCCTGGCCCGCGAGGCACATGATGGCCGCGCCGCCGTCGGCGCCCACCGCGTTGCAGTTCGAGGCCGGCGTGGCGACCAGGTACAGCGAGAGGTCGTACTGCCGGTTCGCCACCGGGGCGCCCGGGGTCGCGGTGATGACCGCGCGCTGCCCGGCCGGCACCGTCACCTTGTAGACGACGTCGGGGCCGGGGTTCAGGTAGCCCGTGCAGTTGGGCTTGTAGTGGTCCGTCGCGCCCACGGTGGTGCCCGAGACGGTGCCCGCCGCGGTGATGGCCGTGGCCATCTCGCAGGTCTCACCGCCGGCCGACGTGGAGCCCCCGCCCCCGCCACCGCCACCACCACCCGTGCCCCCGCCGCCGCCGCCACCGCCGGTGCCGCCGCCACCACCGCCACCGCCGGTGCCCCCGCCGACGTCACCGCCGCCGGTGCCCCCGCCGACGCCGCCGATCTGGCAGGTGCCCGACATGGGGTTGCAGCTCTCGCCCGAGGCGCAGTCTGCGTTGGTGTTGCACTTCTTCGCGCCGCCGCCGCAGGCCGCCAGGGCGAGCGCCGCCGCGAGGAGGGTTCCTCGAAGCATCATGGTGTTGGTCATGGAGGGTCCGACTCGTGGAATTGCGGGCGGCTTCCCCTGCCGTCCGCGGGTGGAGCCCGGGCCTGTAGCACCGGCGGTGGGAGCAGGGAATACCTCGCGCACACGCGAGAAAACGAGCGCAGCGCGCTGCGTCGTGGCGAAATCCCCCGCCGTGTTGACCCAGGCCGTGGCGACCGCCGTGTGGGGAGGGCTGCTGGCGCTCGAGCGCCGCGCCATCTTGCAGGCGATGGTCTCGCGGCCCCTGGTGGCCGGCGTGGTGACGGGG
>JANJTG010000534.1 GCA_024711265.1 Bdellovibrio sp.
TATATTCTTGATGAATAGTCTTCCATAAAACACCTCCCTGGCAAATCTGAAAATAAAAAAGCACGAGGTTTGAACCTCGTGCTTTTCTGGCGTTTGGAGACTTAAGAAAATCTTTTACTGGTTCATTACAGAGACAGCAGGCATTGGACATTGCAATGCTTTGAGTTTTTGGCTCACAAGATTTGCGTCCGCCTGATAGCCCTTTTGCACCAAAGTCGCTTTTGCGGAATCAACCACTGATTTGATGTAAGTTCTGCCGTTAAGTTGAGTATTGCCACGGCAAGCTGTGACCACGGAAGAATCCATTTTCACATCTAAAACCGGATCAATCATATCACAGAAGAACTGCACAGCACCCAAGTGATCGATCGCAGCAGACCAATCCAACCATGCGGACTCAAGTTGTTGACAGACTAATTCATGTTCGCGAGAACCCATGGGAAGTTGATTCAGGTTGAGGTTACCAAGTGCCTGAGCGATTTTGATACTTTCTGTTTGAACCTTCGCATCGCGATAAGGCATTCCGGTGAGACCGACTTTAACATCGAGACCACGACCAGCGTCAGTCAGACTGAAAGATCCGTTGCGAAGAGCTTTCATATCAACAACCAAAGCTGAGATGGCTTGGTCATGCATTTTCTTGGTGTGTTCGATCCAAGCAAGTACTGGAGGATTTCCGAATCCCCAAGCGCTGCGTGAACCAAAAAGACCGGACTTTAGATCAACCATACGTTGAGCAAGCTCGGAACGATCGATGATCGAGTTGTCTTTTGAAAGCTCTTGCATGGCCTTTTCGACGCGCTTAATAGTGATCTTTTCGATTTCGATACGAGTGAATTGAACTTTCCATTGGCGGTACTCAGCGTTTCTCGAAAGCTCCGTTTCAAGATTGGCTTTACCTTGATTCACCGCAGCCGCAGTCAGACTGATGGATTGACGAACACCTGAGAGCCAAGAGCGACCTGCTTGTGCGCAATATTTCAATGACGTCTCATCTTCATGAGCTTTCAAAGCATAGTCCGAGATTCTCTTCATTGAGTTCAAATGAAGGGACTTCATTGTAACTGCTTGAAGTTTCTGGGTGCGATCACCTTGAGCCGTTACAGATTCAAGATTTACAAATGCAGACGACGGGAATGTCTTCCCGTCTTGGGCCCAATTCACGAGTTCGTTCGCCAATGTACAAACCATCAAATCATCGCTATTCTGTGCAAGCTGACTTTCCACAACACTCAAATCGGCGCGGTCGTTGGCCAACTGAGCCTCAATAGCGGCAGATGTTTTGGTCATAGTGTCTTTGTATTTAAGAAGAGCGGAGAGCTCGCGAGTGGGGTTCGCAAATTTGGCGTTGTAAAGATCCACGCTCTGCTCAAGCTCTTGAGTGATTTTGTCAATCTTACCGCTTTGAGCAAGTTGCATGAAGCGCACCTTTTTGGCCACCTTGGTGAACTGACAGGTGTTTTGCAAAACCGCTTTGCGGTGCTCTGGGTTTGTCATATCCAAAGTATTTCTATCGATCATCTTGCTGATGGCAGAGATCCCGCTGGTTGCAATGGCGCCGCCGATAACGAAGGGAAGGGCCGGAGCCAAAGCGGCATTCATGGAAACGGCAAAGAGAGCATAAGGCGCTAAACCGTTGATCACGTCGTTCAAAGCCAAAAGAACTTTACCGGTCGACATTGTTTGGCGACCACACTTTGAATTCAGGAAGTTGTTGTTGTTAACAATGTCTCCCAGATTTCCAACGGCCGTGAGTGCTGCGGTCATCGTTTGATCAATTTGCGCCGTATTCACGGTGGTCGTATCTTGGGCTTGCATCAATTTCTGTAGGGCCGAGATACTTTCTTTGATCGTATTTCCGTTATCCTCCAAAGATTTTGCAGAAGGAGTCCCGGAACACTCTGGAGAAGCTTTTACCTCTTTATTGAGTGAATCAATTGCGGCGATAAGTTCAGC
>JANJTG010000537.1 GCA_024711265.1 Bdellovibrio sp.
TTGATTTGCAGAAGAAGCTGGTGTTGGTAGAGGCAGAGGCCGCTTTTTGGGATTATCTTTATCTGAATGAAAATCTCAAGATTGGCCGAGCCTCGTTGGAAAGAGCAAAACGCATTGAAGCTTGGACGCGTCGTCGCGTGAATGACGGTATCAGTGATCGCGCGGATCTTTACTCGGCACAGGCTCTTGTGGCGGCTCGACAGTTGCAATTGGTGTCCTCAGAAGATGATCTGGCTGCGGCGAAGAGGAAAGTGCGAGACTTCTTGGAACTCGCCGATTCTGAAGCGTTACCGGAAATGACCGGGGATATTTCTCAAGCGCGAGCTTTGAATTCCATGGTCGATGGTACGTCTGGAAAGGTCGTCGCCTTGGATGCTTATTTGGCGTCCTTAAATGCGAAGGCGATGTCTTTGGTTGCTAAAGAGACAGAGGATGCGTACAGCACCGATCTGGTTTTGTCGGGAGCATACAATACGAACAGTTTCCGTCCTAACGATTCTATGGCTGATGCGACGGCCAAGTGGACTGACACCAATCTGCCGACCTGGAAGGTGGGGCTGAATATGGTTTACATGTTTGATACGGACGTAAAAAGTTCAGCCAAGTCGGCTGCGCGCAAGGATGCTTTGGCTGCGAAACTGCAAAGCGAGCGCAAAATGTTGGACAGCGAAAGCTCTTGGATTGAATTGAATCGTCGCTATTCAGAGATGAGCAAGAGAATTGAAAATGCGTCTGAGATTTCTCGTCTGCAGATGGCGGCAGCGAAAGCGCAAACGGATTTATTTAATAAAGGACGTTCCATCACGGCCAACGTGATCACCGCAGAAGAAGATGCGGGGAATGCAGAGTTGGCCTTGGTAAAATTGAAATCGGAACAACGCAAGATGGAGGCTCAAGGACGTCTGTTTGTCGTCGTTGAGGAAAAATAGTCATGAATTTACCAAGTCTGTCGATTAAAAGGCCGATTTTTATTTCTTGTATCGTGATACTGATGTTGATCCTGGGGGCTTTTTCTTTAAGAAAAATGCCCGTGGATATGTTTCCAGACGTCACCTTTCCGGTTTTGTTTGTGCAAGTGACCTATCCCGGGGCGTCTCCGCTGGATTTGGAAAAGCAGGTTTCCAAACTTGTTGAAGATGAAGTGGGAAGTATTTCCGGGTTAAAGACCCTGACTTCTAATAATTTGGATAGTGTTGCGATTATTGTGATGGAGTTCCAATTAGGAACGGATATCAAAGAGGTCGAACAAGAAGTGCGCAATCGGATCGGGAATATTCGGCGCGATCTTCCGGCCGATATTTATGAACCGGTCATCCGTCGCTTTGATCCTGCCGATCAGCCGATTGTGACTTTGGCGATCACCACGGATCTGCCTGACGGGGAAGCCTACGATTTGGCCAACGAAGTTATCAAGCCGCAGTTTGAACGTTTGAAAGACGTTGGACAGGTCGATATTTTTGGTGGTCGGAAACAAGAGATCCACGTCCTGATTGACAAGAATAAACTTCAAGATCGTAAGATCTCGATGTTGCAGGTGTCTCAGCGTATTTTGGATACTTCCAAAGATATTCCCGTAGGGAAAATTGAGAATCCGAGAACAGAAACGACCTTACGCACCAGCGGTGAATTTGATTCGTTAAAACAAATTTCTGAAGTGAGTGTGAATTTTGTTGGTTCCGACAAAGCGGTGAGGGTTCAGGATGTCGGGCGCGTGGTGCGCAGTCTGGAAGATCAAAAAACGATCGGTCGTATTAAAGGCAAAAAAGCCCTTTTGATGAACGTCTATAAGCAACGGGGTGCAAATACGGTCGCCGTGGCTGAAAACGTGAAGAAGAATATC
>JANJTG010000334.1 GCA_024711265.1 Bdellovibrio sp.
TCCCGTAAGAAATTTTCACGCACGCGCTTAAAGCAATCACGCAGCAGTTTCGTCTCTGCCTCTTCGTCGAACCCTGGGTCGGCCTCAGGAGTCGGCCCCACTTGGAATAAATATTCAGGCTGATCAACATAAGAGACAAGCAGACTGGTCAACTTATCAAACTTATTGAGATCTTGTCTATACACATCCGTTGCCTTTTCGAGGATCTTTTTAACCCCTTCATGAGCAACACTCTCGATGAGTTTTTCATTCGAAAATTGCTCAAAATTGGCACGACTTTTGAGTACCAGTCCTAATAGCAGAATCTCCGCTTTTGAGGCTCCTTTGAGGCTGATTTTGCCTCCCTCTGAAGGTTGAGACACCTCTGCAGGGGGCTTTTGGTTAGCCGCCTGAGCCTGGGGCATGGTTCGACTCATCGCAGGCCGATTTTGTGAATATACAGGCCCACTACTTTGTAGCCCCACAGCTTGACGCAGCCAGGGAAGAGTTACGCTCATCTTTTGAGCCGCCTCGGCCAGATAAAGGTCCCGCAGACGCTGATCGGGGACGATCCCAAAAAGAGGTTTGAGTTTATCTGCGAGCTTCACTTTTTCAGAAGCCTCGCCCCGATACCCCTCCATCCAACGCGCCAAAATCATCACAAAAAGGTCCGGCGCTTTCTCAAGCTCGGCCTTCAGAGCCTCAGCCCCGTATTTTTTGACGTAATCATCGGGGTCCATATTGTTCGGAAGAGTGAGCCCCTTCGGATAAAGATCCGCCGCCAATAAAATCGGCAAACTGCGCTCGGCGGCTTCCATCCCGGCAGAGTCGCCGTCAAAAAGAGCCACCACGTTTTTCGTCATACGCTTCAGCATCTTTCCATGATCGGGCGTCAACGCCGTTCCCATGGTGGCCACCACGTTGCGAATGCCCGCCTGATACAGGGACACCAGATCCATATACCCCTCCACAATCAGGGCCATATCCTCACTGCGAATATAGCGCGCCGTTTGCGAAAGACCGTAAAGGACCTTGCCCTTAATAAAAACGGGAGTTTCAGGAGAGTTTAAATATTTAGGTTCGTTTTCTTTTTTCTCGAGATAACGTCCTCCGAAGGCAATGGGCTCCCCCATCGCCGAGAAAATCGGGAACATCAGGCGGTCGCGGAAGATATCAAAATATCCGGATTTATTATTGCGCGCCTTCACCAAACGGGCTTCTTCCGCCAAAGCCATCGGCACTTGTTTGGAGGCCAGATGTTTTTCAAGTCCATCCCACTCAGCCACCGCATAACCAATACCGAAGGTCTCAATCACCTCTGTAGAGAGGCCACGACTGGCAATGTATTTACGCACGGGATGATCATGGGGAACACGCTGAAGCTGTTCTGAAAAGTAAGTCGCCGCAAGCTTATTTACTTTTAACAAAAGCTTCTTTTTTTCAGCCACCTGATCGCGGGCATCGTCTTCTTTTTCAGGAGCGGGCATCGGAATGCTGGCGCGATTGGCAAGGTATTCCACGGCTTCGGGGAAACTCATGCCTTGGTAATCACGCAAAAAGGAGAATAAATTGCCGCTCTTGTGGCAACCGAAGCAATGATAGACTTGTTTGGTTTCGGAAACAGAGAACGACGCCGTTTTTTCGACGTGATCTGGAAAAGGACAGCGGCCCATAAGGCCGCTACCACTTTGTTTGAGCTGAGTGTATTGAGAGATAATATCTACGAGGTTGTTGGCCTCAGACACTCTCTCGATAAAGTCTTGAGAAAATCTCATGCACCTTCCGACAACTTAAAAGGAAAAAGGTCTTCCGACCCTTTTCTAAGCAAGTTTAGATTTAATAACTTCGCTCACTACTTTGTTGTCTGCGGCACCACCGGATTTTGCGATGACTTCTTTCATCACAGGACCCATGTCCTTCACGGTCTTAGCGCCCAATGCTGCGATCACTTCTGTTACGAGAGCTTCGATCTGTTCACGGCTCATTTGCGCTGGCAAATAAACTTCGAGAACTTTCAATTCGGCGGTCTCTTGATCGACAAGATCCTGACGACCCGCTTGTTGGAATTGATCGATAGATTCTTTTCTTTGTTTTACAAGCTTCTTAACGACGCCCATAACTTCTTCACCAGTGATGGCGTTGGGGCGAAGTTCGATTTCACGATTTTTGATCGCCGCTTGGAGCATACGAAGAGCTCCCAACTTAATTGATTCCTTAGCGATCATCGCGGCTTTGATATCCGCCGTGATTTTTTCTCTGATTTCCATTAGAGCCTCCATAGAACAGAGGCGACCATAGGCCGCCTCTTATAAAAACCAAATTCCGATTGATCGGGAAATTAGTCGTTCCAGCCTTTTCTAGATTTTTTCACAGCGCGCTTACGAGCTGCGATAGACTTCTTTTTAAGTCTTACAGAGGGCTTTTCAAAGTGTTCGCGTTTTTTAACTTCAGAAAGGATTCCCGCTTTTTCGCAAGACTTTTTGAATTTTCTGAACGCAGATTCAAAAGACTCACCGTCTTTGATCTTTACCATTGCCACAACAATCACCTGCCCTTCTGAGTGGAATAAGAAAGAAAGTGTATAACAAAGCAGCACAAAAGGGGCAAGCCTCGGGGTCCTGACGCAGTGAATTATCTTTATTCGATCAAAATTGAAAGCCCGCAAGATTCGTTTATAACTGGATCAACCCTTTAAGGAGTTGTTTTTACAATGGAAATGCTAACGAACCCTCAAATTTGGATCGCCTTTGCCACCCTGTTTGCCCTGGAGTTGGTCCTCGGCATCGACAATATCATCTTTATTTCGATCCTGGCCGGGAAACTTCCCAAAGAACAGCAGGACAAAGCCCGCATCACTGGTTTGGGTCTGGCCGTGGGCACTCGCATCCTTCTGCTTTTGTCTTTGTCGTGGATTATTGGTCTGACGGCGCCCCTTTTCTCGGTGTTCGACCAAGAAATTTCCGGCCGCGATCTGATCCTTCTTTTGGGGGGTCTCTTCCTGATTGTTAAAAGCACGATGGAGATCAACCACAAACTCGAAGGTGTGGAGGGCAGTCAGTCCGGGCACGTCGCCCACTCCTTCAATGCGGTGATCGTGCAAATTCTTTTGCTCGATATCGTGTTCTCTTTGGATTCTGTGATCACAGCGGTGGGTATGGTCAGTGAAATTTCTGTGATGGTCGCGGCGGTCATTGCCTCCACACTGGTGATGATGTTTGCCGCAAAACCCATTAGTAACTTCGTCGATGCCCACCCTTCATTGAAAATCTTGGCGTTGAGCTTCCTATTGATGATTGGTTTTACTTTGATCGTCGAATCCCTGGAAGTGCACATCCCCAAAGGCTACGTCTATTTCGCGATGGCTTTTTCCGTCGGAGTGGAGATGCTCAACATTCGTATGCGTAAGAAAAAACCTTCCGAACCTGTTAGACTTCGCGAAAGAATCTCTGAGGAGTCCTAGTGAGTTTTTCTGCTGAAGATGTCAAATGGATGAGCAAGGCCCTTCGCCTTGCCAAGAAGGCCGCTGAAAAGAACGAAGTTCCGATCGCGGCTTTGCTTGTGGGCCCTGAGGGGTTGGTGTCTTGGGCGATCAACACTCGCGAAAGACAGCAGACTCCGCTCGGTCACGCCGAACTCTTTGCTCTTCATAAAGCCTCTCAGAAAAGACACAACTGGCGCCTTAGCGATTGCACTTTGTATGTGACCCTTGAACCCTGCGTGATGTGTGCGGGCGCCATCCAACAAGCACGCCTAAAGCGTGTGGTCTATGGCGCCTCAGATCCCAAAGGCGGAGCCATCGAAAGTCTTTATCAAGTCTTAAATGACTCTCGTTTAAATCATCAGGTGGAAGTCACCGCCGGCGTCCTCGCCCCGGAATGCGCCGCTCTTTTACAAAGTTTTTTTCAAAATCGTCGCGATGAACATAAGGCCTCTAAGACACAAAAAATCTTTCGCGACCGCACCTCGGTGATTGTTGTTCATAAGAACAAGATTCTGGGGTTTCATGCCGTGGATCCCACTTCACAAACGCCGTACTTTTTTGTTCCTGGCGGTGGTATCGAAGAGGGGGAATCCTCCGTGGTGGCCGCCGCGCGAGAATGTTTCGAAGAAACCGGCTACAAAGTGCGAATTTTAGAAGAAACGGCCTTTGAACGAAAATACGACTTTCTTTGGAATGGAAATATTCACGCCTGTCGCACCGTCTTCTATGTGGGAGTTTTAGATCAGGAATGGAGCCCCCCTCATAAAGTGGAAGACGCCACTTATCACAAAGGTGTGGAATGGCTGGACGTTCAAAGGGTTCCAGAGATCTTTGGCTACAACAAAGACATCCTCTGGGCCGTGCAAAAATTGCTCAAAACGGCCCTCAAGAAATCGGCCTTGCGCTAGTTCTGCCACCCTGTTACAAATCCCAGTTGATGACAAAAACAAAATTCACTGACCTTCCCCTGATTGCCCCTCTTCAATTTTCGTTAAAAGAAGCAGGATATGAAACCCCAACTCCCATTCAGTTGGCAGCTATTCCTGTTATTCTTGAGGGACAAGATCTGCTTGGTATTGCCCAAACAGGAACAGGAAAAACAGCGGCCTTCTCGCTGCCCATTCTGCAAAACCTGACTCGCTACAACTCTCGCCCCGAACCCAAGTGCCCTCGTGCTTTGATTTTGACTCCGACTCGAGAACTCGCAATTCAAATCTATGACAATATCAAAGCCTACAGCAGCCACCTTAAAATGAAACATGCCGTGATCTATGGCGGCGTGGGACAAAATCCACAAGTGCGCGCTTTGCAAGACGGTGTGGATATTTTAGTCGCGACTCCGGGACGACTTATGGATTTGTTTCAGCAGAAATTTTTGCGCCTGGATAAGGTCGACATTTTTGTCTTAGATGAAGCCGACCGCATGCTCGACATGGGATTCATGCAAGACATTAAGCGCATTCTTCCCCTTTTGCCAAAACGTCGACATAATCTTTTCTTTTCTGCGACGATGCCGCCAGAGATTCAAAAACTGGCTGAGACAATTTTGATTCGCCCCAAAAAGGTGGAAGTGACTCCGACGTCTTCGACCGCTGAAAAAGTCGAACAAAAAGTGATGTATGTGGAAAAGAAAGATAAATTGGATCTTCTTCTTCACCTTCTTAAAGACAATAATCTTTACAAGGTGCTCGTATTCGTACAAATGAAGTACGGCGCCAATCGTGTTGTGGATAAGCTTGTCAAAGCGGGCATCCAAGCTGCTGGCATCCATGGCGATAAATCTCAGTCCGCTCGTCAACGCGCCCTTGAGGACTTCCGCAATGGAGACGTTCGCGTGCTGGTGGCGACAGATATTGCTGCTCGCGGAATTGACATCGATGGCATCACTCATGTGATCAACTTGGAGATGCCACACATCCCAGAAAGTTACGTTCACCGTATCGGCAGAACGGCCCGCGCCGGAGCTTCGGGACAGTCTATTTCCTTCTGTACTGCAGAAGAGCGATCTTTCATGTACGCGGTAGAGAAAGTCACTCGTCAGACCGTGGAACTTGTCACTGATCATCCTTATCACTCGGAGGCTATTGCCAAGGCGCCGGTCCTGAGCCCCGGAAAAGCCAAAGCCATCTTGGAAGGTCAACGCCTTGAAAACAAAGCCAAGAACCGCTTTCGCGCTGGCAACAGACCTGAAAAGAAGGGCCCGCCTCACGGAAAGAGTTCACACAAAAAATCACACAAAAGTTTTTCTAAAAAAGGGCCCCGCGCTTAAGGGGCTTTGATCGACAGAATTTTACGCGTCAGCGGATCCACGGTAACCTGGATCGGCTTTTTATCCTTTTGACTCGTCTCAAGTTTTTTCAACAAGGCCATGTCCTTGCCTTCGGGAATCTCATACAGCGTTGGCGCTCGATAAAAAGTGATGAGCGACTTACCCTTATGGGTTTTGATTTTATAAACCACATCAATAAAGGAATGAGGCTTCACGACGGGCTCTTCTGCGAAGGCCGAACTGCCAAGAAGAAATGCCAGGGTAGTTAAGAAGAGCTTCATTGCGAAAAGGCTCCTTGTTCAAATGAGGGGATCAGTTTTTTTTCGCGCCATTCTTTACGATCTTCGGCGTCCAAACGTCGCTCTTCCAGCTCTTGTTCGGCCATCACAACCTCAGCCATATGCCAACGCCCTCGCGAGGGATCTTCTTTGATCGACTTCACACTTGCCCCCCGAAGAGGATCTAAAACAAAACGATCTGTGACGTAGATCTGCACATCTTCCTTTAACTCAGGAGCCGGCAGCATCTTGTCGGTCCACGTCTTTACGGGAACAGGCTTTTCAAATAACGAAGGGTCCAAGATTCGCATCTCCACTCCTTTGGCTGTCTGAACAGCAACCATCGGAGCGACATGATAAGTCCAAACAACACCCTCTCCATTCAGAGCTTTTTTTGTCTGCACAACCAAAGTTCCTTCGACAAACATCTTCGCCACGCGAATGCCGCGCTTCTCAAGCTCCCGAGCCATCAAATGAGCTCTGGCCCAACACCCGTTTTC
>JANJTG010000180.1 GCA_024711265.1 Bdellovibrio sp.
CTTCATCATAACAAGCCATCGCAGCACCCAAAACACCCCAAGAAATTCCGAAGCGCGCATTGTTCAGGCACGAGAACGGTCCTTTAAGACCCTTCACATTCAACATTTGAGAAGCCGGCACACGGCAATCTTCGAAAATAAGTTCAGAAGTCACAGATGCTTTTAAAGAAAACTTCTTTTCAATATTTCTAACTGTGAAACCAGGCAGATCACGATCCACGATGAATCCGCGAATATCGCCCGCATCGTCCTTCGCCCACACGATGGCAACACCGGCCATGCCGCCGTTGGTGATCCACATTTTAGAACCGTTCAAAATGTAAGAGTCACCATCCTTGCGCGCTCGAGTGATCATGCCCCCCGGATTTGATCCATAATCAGGCTCGGTCAAACCGAAACAGCCAATCAATTCGCCTGACGCCATCTTGGGAAGATATTTTTTCTTATGCTCTTCAGTGCCGAAAGCATCAATGGGATGCATACACAATGCGCCTTGCACACTGACGAAACTGCGAATGCCGCTATCGCCACGCTCAAGCTCTTGCATGATCAACCCATAAGACGTGTAATTCACGCCCGCGCAACCATAACCTTGGATTGTGGCGCCGAGGGTGCCCAACTCTGCAAGCTTTGGAATTAATTCAGTGGGAAAGTATCCTTTTTCATAGTGGTCCGCGATATTAGGCATGATCTCGTGAGAAACGAACTCTCGAACGGAGTTACGGATCATCAACTCTTCTTCAGTCAAGAGAGCATCTGTATTCAAGATATTAGGAGACTCAAAGTTTTTCATTTCGCGTACCTCGTATTTTGGGGTTTCTTATCTCACCAGGCCCATCGCACTTCAAGAGGCAATTTGCAACTCCACCCCACCTCC
The DNA here is from genome assembly GCA_024711265.1 of Bdellovibrio sp. GTDB lineage: Bacteria > Bdellovibrionota > Bdellovibrionia > Bdellovibrionales > Bdellovibrionaceae > Bdellovibrio. The sequence continues at coordinate 878 of JANJTG010000180.1, forward strand.
GGGGTGGACAAAAAATCACTTCTTCCCTGTCTGCACTTCCACTAAGATGCGCGCCGAGGTGACTATGAATCCTGTCGTGAATGATTTTACAATCAAGATTGCCACAGTCAATGGAAGCGGAAGCCAGACCGCAAATCATGTACTAATGAAGTGTTTTTTCAAAATGAATATTCCTGTGGGAGCTAAAAACTTTTTCCCCTCAAATATTCAAGGCATGGCCACATGGTTCACAATCCGCGTGAACGACAAAGGCTTTGTCGGAGCAAAAGAGAAGTCCGATATTCTGATCAACTACAACCCAAAAACTCTTCCTGAAGACGTCGCCAGCATGTCGCCAGAAGCGGTTCTTTTCTATGATCAAGATGCCGCTCTTCCTGAGGGACTCGACCTGAAAGGCAGAACCGCCTTCCCTATTCCCTATAAGAAGCTAATGGAAGAAATTGAAGCCCCCATCAAGTATCGCAAACTCACAAGCAACATGATCTACGTCGGGGTTGTCAGTGCTTTTTTAAACATTCCTGAAGATGTTCTTTTGAACGTCCTAGAGGAACAGTTTGGAAATAAAGCGACAGCACTCACCTTAAATAAGAATGCCGCCCTTAAAGGACGCGAGTATTTTGCACAAACCTTTTCCCCTGAGTCTCAAGTTTATCAGGCCCAAATGCGGCCCTTCACAACACAAAAAGTTCTTATGGATGGCAACACGGCCTCGGCAATGGGCTTGCTTTATGGAGGCTGCACTTTTGTGAGCTGGTATCCGATCACGCCCTCCACGTCGGTCATTGAAACTTATAAAGAATTTACTCAAAAGTTTCGATCTCGCGATGAAGACAACAAATCCCGCGATGTGATCGTCCAAGCTGAAGACGAGTTGTCCGCCATTTGCATGGTTTTGGGCGCCGGTTGGGCGGGCGCTCGCGCCATGACGGCCACCTCCGGCCCGGGTTTGAGTCTTATGGCGGAGGCCGCGGGTTACGCCTATTATGCTGAGATTCCTGCTGTCATCTGGGATGTGCAAAGAACGGGACCTTCCACAGGTCTGCCGACACGAACTTCTCAAGGAGACATCACCTTTGCCCACTTCTTATCTCATGGAGACACCAAACACGTCTGCCTTTTTCCTGGAACCTTGGCAGAGTGTTTCGAATTCGGTCAGACCTGCTTTGATCTCGCGGAACGGCTACAAACATTGATCATCGTTCTGAGTGATTTGGATCTGGGTATGAACGTGTGGGCGGAAGACAAATGGTCTTACCCTGAACGTCCTTATGACCGAGGAAAAGTCGTCACTTTGGAGGATCTTGAAAAGGGCTTCAAGTTTGAACGCTATAAAGATATCGATGGAGATGGAATCCCACACCGAACCTTGCCTGGCACACCTCACATCAATGCTGCCTACTTCACTCGAGGTTCAGGCCACAGTGCGGCCGCCGTTTACACAGAAAATCCTGCGGCCTATCAGGAGGTTACTAACCGACTGACAAAGAAGTGGGAAACTGCTCGCAGTCTGGTCCCTACGCCGATCGTGAACTACTCTGGAGGAAACGTTGGAGTCCTCTACTATGGCCCTCTTGATAATATCATCGATGAACTCAAAGATCTGCTCAAAGACAAAACGACTCTGAACACCTGTCGCGTGCGGGCTTTGCCTTTTTCGACAGAAGTAAAAAAGTTCATTGAAATGAATCAAAAAGTTTTTGTTGTCGATCAAAATCGCGACGGACAGATGTTCCAGCTCTTGGTGATGGAATATCCCGAACTTGCTAATAAATTGGTTTCTTTGAAATACCACAGCGGTCTCCCCATGAATGCTGAAAACCTTAGAAAGGACTTTGCTCATGCAGTCTCCTTCTTTATCTAAAAACGATTATAAAGGCAGCCCCTCCACTCTTTGTACAGGATGTGGCCACGACCTGATTTCCAATCAGATCTCAAATGCTTGCTTCAATCTTGGCATTCATCCCTTTGAAGTGGCTAAGATGTCAGGCATTGGATGCTCTTCGAAGTTGCCTGCTTACTTCATGTCCCAGTCTTTTGCTTTCAATTCGATGCACGGGCGCATGGCGCCGGTGACGACGGGGGCGAAACTTGCCAACCCCCAACTGAAAATGTTGGGTATCAGCGGAGATGGCGACACGGCCAGTATCGGAATCGGAGGTTTTGTTCACCTGATCAAAAGAAATCTTCCGATGGTCTATCTGGTCGCCAACAACGGGGTGTATGGGCTGACCAAAGGGCAATTCTCTCCCACGGCGGACCCACGGTCTCCTCGCAAAAACGGTGAAATTTTCCTTTTTGAAACTTTGGACGTTTGCACTTTGAGTCTTGAGCTGGGCTGCGGATTTGTTGCGCGCAGTTTTGTCGGAAATCCGTCACAACTTTCGATGATTCTTCAAAAGGCCTTCCAACACTCTGGAACCGCCGTCATCGATATCTTGTCCCCATGTATCACGTTTAATAATCACGACGAATCAATGAAGAGTTATTCCTATCTGAAAGCTCACGAGGTGCCCATGAAAGAGGTTGCTCCTTTTGCAGATCCTTTGGCTGCCACTGCGGAAATCCGCAAGGCCTATAAAAACGGCGAGGTTTTAACGGGAATTTTCTATGAGAACAGCGAAGCGGCGACACTTTTGGAAAAACTCAATGTGCCAGCGCGCCCCTTGGCTTCTTATCGCGAAACGGAACTGCGCCCTTCGCGTGAGACCTTTGAAACGATGATGGCTGAATATATGTAATCAGAAGGGCCGGCTTACTTTAAGTCGGCCAATTGTTCCCGCACCCAGCGGCGGATTAAAGGATACTCTTTTTCCTCAAGGGAATGATCTTTATCCATCTCGACCCAATCCACTCGAAGTCCGGCATCCTTCAGCTTATCGACCCCGTACTTGGTCTCTTCCAATGGAAGGATGTCGTCTTGATGTCCGTGCGTAAACAACCACGGCGTGTGTTTGGCTTCATGAGAAATGTTCGCGCGCCAGCGAGGATAGAAGTTAAAGTATCCGCTGATACCAACCACGCCCCCCAACTTTTTAGGATAGTTTAAGCCCACATCGGCGCTGATCAGACAGCCTTGTGAAAATCCGAAAAGAAAGATCTTTTCGCTGCTCCACCCCTGATTTTCAAGATCATTTAAAAGATCGAAAAGTTTTTCGCGAATTTTAAGAACACCATTTCCCTGATAAGGAGGCTCTCCATACCAAGTGTATCCATCCATAAAACGGCGTGGTGCATTCAGAAGCAGGTAGTTCATCTCGGGGATGTTGAGTTCATCATTGA
>JANJTG010000341.1 GCA_024711265.1 Bdellovibrio sp.
AGGTCGCGATTGCGAAAGCTGAGCGTGAAGGGGACCTTGGGAAAGCGGCAGAACTTAAATACGGAAAGCTTCCAGAAACAGAAAAGAAGATGAAGTCTTTAGAAGAGCGCAGCAAAGAAAAGGCGACCAGCTCTGAAAATCGCATGTTGAAGGAAGAGGTCGGTCCCGAAGACGTCGCCGAAGTGGTGGCGAAGTGGACAGGAATCCCGGTCAGCAAAATGTTGGAAAGTGAGACGCAAAAACTTCTCCACATGGAAGAAGCTTTACAAAAACGTGTGGTCGGTCAGGATCACGCTTTGACCATCGTCGCGGATGCGATTCGCCGTGCGCGGGCGGAGATTTCAGACCCGAATCGTCCCATCGGAACATTTATGTTCTTGGGGCCGACAGGGGTTGGTAAAACTGAGACCGTGAAAGCTTTGGCGGAGTTCCTATTTGATGATGAACAAGCCGTGGTTCGCATTGATATGAGTGAATACATGGAAAAACACTCTGTGGCTCGTCTGATCGGCGCGCCTCCGGGCTATGTTGGATATGAAGAGGGAGGCCAGTTGACGGAAGCCGTTCGTCGCCGCCCTTACAGTGTGGTGTTGATGGATGAGGTGGAAAAAGCTCATTCCGATGTATTCAATATCTTGCTGCAGGTTTTGGATGACGGTCGATTGACAGATGGTCAGGGACGCACGGTGGACTTTAAGAATACAGTGTTGATTATGACTTCCAATGTGGGGTCACAATCCATCTTAGATCCTCACATGAGTGACGTGCAGAAGCGGGAAGCTGTCAATGAAGCCTTAAAAGAGCGCTTCCGCCCCGAGTTCTTAAACCGCATCGACGAAGTTGTGATGTTCAATTCTTTGGGTGAGTCGCAAATTTCCGGCATCGTGAAGGTGCAGTTGGATTTGGTGGCGCAACGCCTGAAAGCGAAGAAGATTGCCATCGACTTTGATCAAACAGCGATCGATTTCTTGGCCAAGAAAGGTTACGACCCGATTTACGGGGCTCGACCTTTAAAGCGTGTGATTCAAACCGAACTTTTGAATCCGCTCTCTAAAGAGATCATCTCGGGCAAAGTCAAAGCTGGGGATACGGTGCGAGTCAAAGGCGGAGATCAGCATTTGGTTTTCTGATAATTTCAAAAAAAGGTGGCCGCAAGGAAGCGGCCACCTAGTTCCATCTCATTCGCAGGCTTTCACGCGCGGAAAAAAGAATTGACCTCTTTCGTGTCCTCTTCTCACAATAGATTCATGAAAAAAGCATTTCTATTTACGATTCTTCTGGGTGTCTTGTTTGTCGGTGGTTTCGCCAAAGCTCGTGTGACTTATGATCTCAGTGGTTCGTCGGGAACCCGTGATGGCAGCTCTTTTAGTGAAGTTCATCTGGGGCTGAACTGGTATGTTGATGAGTGGCTGAACTGGCGAAACTCTGTGTTCACTCAGTTCGGAACGGATATTAAGACGGTGAATGGATTGGATTCAGAAGCATTGTTGAATTACGATGCTTACACACAGTCGCGTGCTCTGGGTATTGAGCTTTTTGCGGGACCGGGTGTGCGCTTGGCCAGTGAAAAATCCAATGCGGTGTTTGGAAAAGCCGGAGTGACGTTTGCGATCGGTGGTTTAAGAATTGGTGGCGGCGCGCAGGCGTTGCATTATTTGGAAGATCGTACGGATAAGAATGACAATGTGTTGAATAAAGATGAAGTGCAGTACTTTATTACGCTGACGGGGGGCGGGAGTTTGTAGGTTTATCAACTCCTCTCCACAATCTTCCCCATTTCTGAAAAACAACTAAACACTCTGAGTGAAAACTCCACGAACACCCTGACTAAGTTTTGATGAAAGAGTCAAAACTTTCGACGCACGAAAATTATTTTGAAACTCCAAATTTTTTATCTTCACAAAGAATTCAATCACTTAACGTGTCTCAGAGTGAAATCGGTTTTGCTTTTGCAAGTGACAACAAAGACTTAGCCCCAGTTTAAGGTCTAGACGATCTATTCCGTATACTGTGCATGAACCGCCTTTACCGTGAATGAGTGGAAAAGGGAGACGTCATGAAATCACAGGGATTGAATTGGTCAAAAAAAGTTTTCAAAGCCGGTATCCTCGTTGCGGGAGCGGCGATGACCATGGGAAATCAAAAGTGTGAGCAGCAACCTCAAGCCGCTCCCGTTCGTTCACTAAAAAAGATTGTCGACTTGGGATCCATCGCTTCGAGTTCGGTGATGTTTCCCGGCGGCAGTGCCTTTGATTTTCGTTTTGTCGCAAATCAGCAGATTTATGGTGTGCTCATGGAGAGCAAAGAGTTTGCACTGAAGTACAACCCGCCAATCGCGATTCCTCCGCAGGAAGCAACAAGGGGGGATGAGGGCTTCTTCAATCTGACCAAAGCGGACGGTCAGATGATGAAGGCCTTTGCGCAAGCCGCCGGTAAGGACAACTACAATGTGCAGTATGCGAAAACCGCGTGGTGTATGGTGAATATTCCGCAAGCCAAGATTGCCGGCTCAGTGAATTCATTTGAGTTGATCGGTGGCGGCGGCATTACTTTGGGTTTCACTCCGAATGGAGCTTATCCGACGAATGGATTGGCGTCGGCGGGTTTTAATGTGGAATGGGCGCAATTGGATTTGTCAATGGTTGCCCTTCGTCCTCTCACTTCCAAAGTGATTGCGGCGGCGAATGTGACGTCGAAGCAGACCAAAACCAAAGTGAACTTTGGTTTGAACTTCGGAGCTTTTTCCATTGGCCCGAGTGCTTACTATCAAACTCCTTTGGCGCAAGTTACAAAGAATGCCTTGGTGAAATCTGTAACCTCGTTGAACGATCAGTTGAAATCAGAAGAGTGGTACACGCGGGTTCTGGCGAATCATGACACGCATTTGATTGTGGTGGGTGGAGCCGACGTGAAACTTGAGCCCGGCGATCAGTTGCTGGTCTATAACGAAGATTATTATTGGGAAGGGGAGCCCTGCGACTCTCGCTACTTAGGGGGTGGAGCTCAAGCCAGTTCCGCTGTTGCTAAGATTGAAATTGATTGGGTGGGGGATGAAATTTCTCGCGGGCGCGTGATCGAGCAAAACGATGAAAATGCTGTGATCGGGGCAAAGGTAAAACTCTTTAAGTTTCATGATGCGAACTACAAACCTCAAGATCCCGGTGTGCAACCTGTCAATCCCAGCAATCCTGGTTCCAATGCGGGCGGGAGTTCCGGCGGAACCACAAACCCCACAAAACCAGGCCGTGGCTAAGGGGAATTGGCTGTAAAAGTGCCACTTTCCTTGCCAAGCCAATGGCAAAAGTGTAGGGTCTCGGCATTCAAGCTGAGGCCCTTATGTTTTCAGGAATCGTTGAATCTGTGATGCCCATTGTAAGTTCGGAAGAGCTGCAAAATGCGTATCGTATTAAAATAAAAAAACCTAGTGAATTCAATGACATAAAGTTGGGGGATAGCATTGCCTGTGATGGCGTGTGTCTGACCGTAGAAGCTTTTGATCTTGAGCAAATGACCTTTGCGCTGGCGGCGGAAACAATCAAGGTCCTCCAATGGAACCCACAAAGTTGGATTGGCAAAAAGGTCAATCTCGAAAGATCTTTGCGTTTTGGCGATAGAATCCATGGCCATTTAGTGACAGGTCACGTGGACAGTCTGGGAACTGTGACTCGAGCCGCTTTGGAGGGGGAGTCCTTCTTTTTGGATGTGAAGGTTCAAGATAGCATTCTTCCCTATGTATGGAAAAAGGGCAGTGTCACTCTCAATGGAGTGAGCCTGACCGTGAATGAGCTTTCTGGAAACATCGTTTCTGTGTGTTTGATTCCCGAAACCATGAAGCGCACCAACCTGGGTGAACTCAAGGTGGGGTCTTTTGTGAATGTCGAACCCGACTATATGGCGCGTGCGATTCAGCGCTCTCTTGAAGTGAGGAAGAACTAATGTCGTTTAATACAATTCCTGAAATCATTGATGATATTCGTAACGGCAAGATGGTCATTCTGGTCGATGATGAGGATCGTGAGAACGAAGGTGATCTGATTCTTGCGACAGACCATGTGACGACTCAAGCGATCAACTTTATGATCACGGAAGCCAGGGGCCTTGTTTGCCTGACGGTGACGGCGCAACAGATTGAGCGCTTGCAATTGCCTTTGATGGTTCGTGATGACATGAACTTTGCGCCGAATAAGACGGCGTTCACGGTGAGTATTGAGGCGGCAGAGGGAATTTCAACAGGAATTTCTGCGGCAGATCGGGCCCATACTTTGAAGGTGGCGGCAAATCCCCATGCAAAACCGACGGACATCCATATGCCGGGTCACATTTTTCCTATTCGTGCCCAGCAAGGGGGAGTTCTTAAGCGTGCCGGTCACACGGAGGCTAGCGTTGACCTGGCCAGACTCGCGGGACTTAATCCCGCAGCCGTTATCTGTGAAGTGATGAACCCTGATGGAACAATGGCTCGTGTTGGAGACCTCAAGGAGTTTGCAAAAAAGCACGGCATTAAAATCGGAACGATTGTCGATTTGATCGCATACCGTCTTGCGAATGAAACTTTGGTTGAGGAAGTGGCTTCTTTTGATCTGCCAGCTTCTTTTGGTGAAAACATGAAGGCGCGAGTCTTCCGCAGTACAGTGGACGGGCTTGAGCACTTGGTCATTCAAAAAGGCGAAATCACACCCGATCACGAGACCTTGGTTCGCGTTCATGTGGATAACTTCACACGCGACTTTATGGCGATCTTGCAGCGGGGAGCTTCAACGGTTCTTGAAAGTTTAAAACTTATTAACCAAGAGAAAAGTGGAGCCTTTATATTGCTTCGTGGGAATAACCGGACTCAAGGTCTTGCGCAAGAGTTGCAAGTGTTGATGGGGATGGCGGACGTGCGTCCTCCGACACCCTTGATGGATGAGCGGGACTACGGCATCGGAGCACAGATTCTTCGGGAGATCGGTGCGCATAAGATTCGTCTTTTGACGAACAAACCTGAAAAGAAAGTCGGCCTGAAGGCCTTTGATATTGAGATTGTTGAAATTGTCGCTATTGAAAATGTAAAGGGGCACAAGTAATGGGAAACATTAAAGTCGGAGTTGTAACTGCACGCTTTAACAACGAGATCACTGAAAAACTTGAAGAAGGGGCGATCAGCTACCTTGAGTCTTGTGAGGGTGTTGAGATTTTTGCGGCTTTGGTTCCTGGAGCAGTCGAACTTCCTTTGGCCTGTCAGGCGTTTTTAGAAGCGGGCTGTGATGGTGTGGTTTGTTTGGGCGCTGTGATTCGTGGAGAAACTTCACATTATGACTACGTCTGTAATTCCGTCACTGACGGCGTCACCCGTTTGATGCTGGACTATAAAAAGCCCATCGGATTTGGTGTATTGACGACGGAAAACGAAGAGCAAGCCTTGGCAAGAGCCGGTGGCGCTCATGGAAACAAGGGGGCCGAGGCGGCTCAGGTCGTGATGGAAATGATCGGTCTGACCCAAGAGATTCCGGCCGCTTTGAAAACGGCGGTGATGATGGCCAAGCAAAAACCTGCGAAGTCCTCAAAATCTGCGAAAGCTCCAACAAAAACACAAAAAAAGAAGAAAAAAGCTAGAAAGTAAACTAGCATAAGGTGAGATGAAAAATTCACCACAAACAGACGAGTTTCTTCCTCCTGGTCCCCAGGAATTTAAAAAACGACGCCGCGAGATCCTCTTGGTTCTGGTGGTGTCGTTTTTATTTGGTCTTCTCACTTGGTTTGAGATCCGCCTCTTTGCCACCAGTCAGCAGTTGCCGTTTGTTCACAGTATCTTCTTCTTTGGTCTGGTAAACTTTAATATCATTCTGCTGCTGTTATTGCTTTTCATGATCTTCCGAAACGTGGTGAAGGTCTTCGTGGAAAGACAAGGGAGGGTTTTCGGAAGCAGTCTGAAAGCCAAACTGATTGCCGCTTTCGTGACGTTCAGTTTTGTTCCGACAGTTTTGATGTTTATTATTTCGGTTTTTTATATCAACTCCAGCTTCGATAAATGGTTTAGCGCGAAGATGGCCGGGGTTTTAAAAAGCTCTATCGAAGTGACCAACGCGTATTACTTCAATGCGAAAAAGAAGAACTATCATTTTGCCCATCAAATTGCCGATTCCATTCGGCCCCTGAAAAATCAAAAAGAGATTTCAGATAAGATCACTCGTCTGCGTAAGGAATTTAGTTTGGACGCGGTGGAGTACTATCCGTCGCTCTTTGGGAAAAGAGCGGTGGTTTCGGCAGAGGATGACACGGTCCCAACGGTTCCGGCGGTGTCCCTGGAGTTCTTGCAAAAAGGTATCAAGTTACAGGCTGAAGCCAGTATCATCCATCAATTCGGGGATGGGAATCTGGTGCGAGTGATTGTGCCGGTTCAAGAGGGAGCTGAAAAAGGCGCGGTTGTTGTGTCGAGCTTCCTGCCTCTTTCGTTGATTTCCAAAATGAACGATATTTCGACGGCCTATGATGAGTTTCGCGATATCAATCCTCTCGAATATCCGCTGAAGTCTATTTATCTCTAGATTCTGGTTTTGATGACCTTCGTGATTTTATTGGCGGCGACGTGGTTTGGTTTTTATCTGGCCAAACAGCTTTCTATTCCCATTGTGCAGTTGGGACGAGCGACTCGCCGAGTGGCAGGAGGAGACTACACACCTCTGCAAATCCAAGCGGGCTCTGAAGAGATCAATGATTTGATTTCCAGCTTTAATCAGATGACGGTCACTCTGGAAAAAACCCTGGAAGAGTTGGATCAGCATGCGCGTTACACGGACACCGTTTT
>JANJTG010000010.1 GCA_024711265.1 Bdellovibrio sp.
CATGTCGCCAGCTCTGACGGGTCAGGCGGCTTTGGGCGAAATTCAACTTCGTCAGCGCAAAAACCAGGATAGCTTTTCCGTGCGTTCGGGGCTGGGTTCTGAGATTCGTCTTCTTGTCACAAACTATGACGTAGAAAAAGAAGTCGAGGCGGTTTGTATTTCGGATAAAAGCTTTCAAAGACCCAAGGTGGATCTGCATCGAGTGCGTTGCTCCACTCGATCAGCAGAAGAGATCATCGAGTGGGACATGAAGAGCGTTGTGGAGAGAAGAATTAAAAGTTCTCGCAATAAAGAAACGGTGATTGTTCGCCTGAAGCCTGCAACTCAAGGCTCTTTAGAGCGCATTGAAGTCGAGGCGTTGGAATTGGATTACGACAAGACATTGAAGGCAGAAGGGGCTCTGAACGAAGGTCTGGAGATCCGCTATCAGAGTCGTGAAACTACCAAGGAAGTTGCCATCTTCTGTGCGCCCGCGTCAAAATAACTCAGGGATGGGTCTAAATATCTGCATTGACTCTGGTTTCCATAGAACCTAGACTTGAGATGTTTAGCCCCCGATGAAAATTTTCTCTGAAGTGAGATTCAGCATGAGTTTTTTTGACAAAGTTCAAGATTATTTTTCCAATGATATCGCCATTGACCTTGGCACCGCGAACACCCTTGTTTACGTCAAAGGACGCGGGATTATTCTCGATGAACCCTCTGTCGTCGCAGTTCAAAAGAACTATCGTGGCATGCAAAATCGAGTTCTTGCTGTAGGTAAAGAAGCGAAAGATATGCTGGGTCGTACTCCCGGAAGCATCGTGGCCATTCGCCCCATCAAAGATGGCGTTATCGCGGACTTTGAAGTGACTCAATCCATGCTGAAATACTTTATCGGGAAATCTTTGGGCGAGAAAAAATCTTTCATTCGTCCTCGTATCATTATCTGCGTACCTTACGGAATCACTCAGGTTGAAAAGCGCGCGGTGAAAGAGGCGGCTCAGTCTGCGGGAGCTCGTGAGGTTTATTTGATTGAAGAACCCATGGCGGCAGCGATTGGTGCGGGTCTTCCGATTACAGAACCCTCTGGGAATATGGTTGTGGATATGGGCGGCGGAACCACAGGTGTCGCTGTGATTTCTTTGGGCGGTATCGTTTATTGTAAATCAATCAAAGTTGCCGGTGATAAGTTTGATGAAGCGATTGTGAACTACGTTCGTCGCCAGTTCAATTTGTTGATCGGTGAAAGAACTGCGGAAAATATCAAAATTCAAATTGGCAATGCTTATCCATTTGAAGAAGAGAAATCCATGGAGATCAAAGGTCGTGACCTCGTGGCGGGAGCGCCTAAAACTATCGAAATCACATCTTCTCAGGTTAACGATGCTTTGATGGATCCGTTGTCTGAAGTGGTGGATGCAGTTCGTACGGCTCTTGAGAAAACACCTCCGGAACTAGCTTCTGACATTGTTGATAATGGAATCGTGTTAACGGGGGGCGGAGCCCTGTTGGCGAATTTAGATGTTCTTTTGAGAGAAAGAACAGGTCTTCCGGTCTCTATCGCGGAAGATCCTTTGAGCTGTGTTGTGATGGGTTCCGGCAAGGTTCTCGATCAGCTGGATCTTTTGCGACAACTTACTGTCGACTAGTCAGCAAGAAGAGGGGGCCCACTCTTGGGCCCAACATCTGGACTGCATTTCTGTCCTCACTTCTACTAGAGTAATTATATGACTGAGGCTGACGTACAATCGATTGCTCTATTTTTTTACTTTGCACTTCTTGATGACCAAAAGGCGATCGAAGCGTCGTCGCAGGCACTAGGCTTAGGTCGGGCTCGCAAACAAAGAAATCCGAATCTTAAAAATTCAGTGGCCGTGGTCGCCGCGACAAAATCCGTCTGGGATAAGTACAAGGCCCGCGTTGCAAGAGGTCGTCCGAATACATCCGTGGAATCTGGCTGGTTGATTCCCGAGGGAGTTGATCTGGGCCCTTGGCGCGAATTTCAGAAATCAGCGTCTGAAGACGAGCTTTTAACAGTTATTTGGTCTAAAATTTTGAAGATTGAAGACGACGACATCTCAGAGGGGTTGGGAATCACACAGGGTACGATTCGCTATCGACTGGGACGGGCCCTTCGTAAACTAGGCAGCATGACCCAAGGTGTGAGTAAGTTAAAGCATGGCTCAACAGGAAAATAAGATTTCACTTTCAAAAAAAGGCAAAAGAGAGATTTCTCCTTTTATAGGACACGAACTTCTTTATGACTACCTCTCAGGAAGTTTGGATAAAGAGCGCCGCGCTGTTATTGAAGATCATGTGAAATTTTCTCGAGATGCACAACTGGATCTGGCCAAAATTCAAAATGGACAAAATTATGCCGAGAGGTTGGGGGAGACAATTGTTTCCCAGCCCATCATTGCGCAGATTAGTACGACTTCCAGCTACTTTTCCGTTCTCATGCAAAAATCAAATTTCGACAAATGGCCTCAGGGACTCAAATGGGGACTGGAGGCGTTGGTCGTCGTTTTGGGTATCGTGATCTTGTTGTCGGTGACTCCTTGGCAGAAAGTCATGCAGCGTGGAGTGGGCAGCGGCAGTAAAGAAGTCGTTTTGGCGGAAGTTTCCAAAATGGGTGCGGGTTCCACTACCTCCGCAGATTCTGAAGACAAGCCAGAGTTTGTTGACGAGGGAGTCAAAGAGGCTACGAAAGAACCTGTAGTGGCTAAAGCACCAGAGAAAACTCCGGTGCCAGAAAAAGCGGTCGTGCCGACCGTTGCCGTCGCGAAGAATGAAAAGCCCGCAGCAGACACACCGTCTGTGACGGCGGTTTCTGGTGGATTTCTTTATCGAGGAGAAATCGCCGTCACAAATATTGAAGTTGTGGGTCCGAAAATCACAGAGAAGATCAACGAGCTCGGGGGACGTAAAGCCGGATCTGTGGAGTTAGGCTGGAAGAAAACTGCGAACTCCATGTATTATCACTTTACGATTCCTGAGGCGAAGTATCAGGACCTTATGAGCTTTTTGGCGACCTATGGAAAGCCAAAGATCAGCAAAGAAAAACATCCAAGAGTCATGCCCGATGGAATCGTGCGCATGATTGTTAACGTGGACGAAGCCAAGAAGTGAAAACTCTAAGGAAGAAACCAAAACGATCCTTACGAACGATCTTAATTGTCTGGTTTGTTTTGTTTTCAGTCATTCCGTTGGCTTTTGTGACCGGATATTCGATGGTTAAATATGAAAAAGCCATCGATCATGAGCTGTCACAACGACTTAGCGGGAATGCTCGAGAAATCGATCTTGTGCTGACGGAACTGCGCGCAGGCCTTCAGCAAAAGCGGGATAAATACATTCGCGATCCCAGTCTGATTTACCATATGACCGTGGGGGATGGGGCAACCCTTCGTGCTTTGTCTTCACAGTGGATCAAGTCAGACAATCTTTCCAGCCTGACGTTTTTTGATCGAGAAGGAAAGATGTTATCGTCTGTCTTTAAAGACGACAAAGACAACGTGCGCAGCTTTGTGCCTGTTCAAGATGCCGTTTTTCTTTCCGCAAAGTACATGGCCCAAGTGAAAGACGAAAAGGAAATGGCCATCGCGGAAGCTGGCGAGAATCAAAAAGTAAATCTGATTTTCATCTCGAAAGTGACGGCGGCAGCAGGAAGAGTAGTGGGTTTTGTTGAGCAGACCGTCAGTCTTGATAAGGTCTTCGTAAACCGTTTAAAGAATCGTTTGAAGCTGGAACTCATCTTTTTTAAAGACAGTGGTCATGTCGTGGTCGCCAGCCACCCAGATTTTTACCTCTACAAAAAAGATTTCTTTCGTCCGTTTTTTCGCCCGGGCAATGAGCCGTTCTTTGATCTGAATGTTCGCTCCACACCGTATGGATTTTTGATTTATCCACTGGATTGGGGAATCACTAAGTTCTACGTTGCACTTGGGGCTTCAAAAAGTGAAGCCAAGGCAGTTCTGAAGAACGTAAACTTCGCCTTTATCTCCGTCGTGGGGGCGGTGGTCGTTCTTCTTATTTTGACGATTCTTGTGACTTCAAGCTGGGTGCTGAAACCCTTGTACGATCTGGTGGAGGCCCTGCAGTCATTTGAATCTCAAGAACAAGCGGTGACCATACCGGTGAAGAATGACACAGAGATCGGCCTTCTGACAGAGTCCTTCAACGAGATGAGTAAAAAGATTTGGCAAGCCCGTTCTGATTTAAGAAAAAAAATCACGGAACTGGAAGCCGCCAATAAAGAACTCAAGGATACTCAGACAAAACTTGTTCACTCCGCCAAGATGGTCAGTCTGGGGCAGTTGGTGGCGGGCGTAGCCCATGAACTCAACAATCCGATCGGCTTCATCTACAGCAATATGACTCATCTCAAAGAGTATTCCGAGCGACTGATTGAGATTGCGGAAGTGGCTGAAAAAGATCCCCCAAAACTTCCGGTGCTCAAAGAAGAGTACGAGTTTGATTATATCGTCAAAGACCTTCCTAAGCTGGTGGCTTCTTGCCAAGACGGAGCCCGTCGCACGCGCGATATCGTTTTGGGTCTGCGAAACTTTTCACGTCTTGAAGAGGCGAAACTGCAAGAAATTGATGTGCATCAAAGTCTAGATACAACTTTGAATCTTTTGCAGGGTGAAATTAAGAATCGCATTGAAATTCACAGGCAGTATGAACCAACTCCGTTGATTCACTGTTATGCTAGTCAGATCAATCAAGTCTTCATGAACATTCTTTCCAATGCCGTGCAGGCCATCGAGGGGAGTGGGCATATTTGGATTTCCACGACAGCCCTTAAAGACTACAAGGGCTCTAAAGATCGTCGCGGCTGGGTGCAAGTCTCAATTCAAGACAGTGGCAAAGGAATGTCCGCCGAAGTTTTGGAGAAAATCTTTGATCCGTTCTTTACCACCAAAGGCGTAGGTCAGGGAACTGGGTTAGGTTTAAGCATTTCCTACGGTATTATCCAGAATCA
>JANJTG010000074.1 GCA_024711265.1 Bdellovibrio sp.
CGATTCCCGAAGTGGCGCTGGAAATCGGCAAAGTCTCCTATCCCAACAGCCAGCGAATCTATCATCTTTTCCAGGCGTTCCGCGATGGGAAAACCGTGGCGGATATTGAAGAGCTGACTCGAATCAATCCCTATTTTCTTGAGCAAATTGATGCTTTGATTAAGTTCGAGAACAAGTTCAAGAAAGAGTTCTCTGAAAATAACGTGGAGCTTTTATTAGCGGCGAAGCGCAAAGGCTTTACGGATGCCCGTCTGGCGGCTCTCGTTGGGAAGACAGAAAAAGATCTCTGCGCTTTACGAGAAAAGCACAACTTGTTCCCCCGCTACCAGCAGGTCGATACCTGTGCGGGGGAATTTGAGTCCTCAACCCCTTATTTCTATTCTTCGTATTGGTCTTCTGCCTCTGCGACGGTCCATGCCCCCGACGCGGTGGTGATTATCGGAAGTGGACCGAATCGTATCGGACAAGGAATCGAATTCGATTATAGCTGTGTTCGGGGTGTGAAGGCCTTTCAGAAAAATGGCTATAAAGTCATCATGGTGAATTCAAATCCAGAGACTGTTTCCACGGATTACGACACTTCGGATGTGTTGTTTTTTGAACCTCTGACTGCGGAAAGTTTGAGTGAAATCATGCGCTTTATGAAACCCAAAGGTTTTGTGGCGCAGCTCGGAGGACAAACACCCATCAATCTTGCGCCTGAACTGGTTAAAGCTGGTTACAAACTTTTGGGTTCTTCTTTGGAAACAATTGATTTGGCTGAAGACCGCGGTTTGTTTTCGAAGATTTGTCGTGAACTTCAATTCGAAATTCCGAATTCAGCGATGGCAAGTTCTGTGGTGGATGCTCTTCAATATGAGTCCGCTGTCGGTTATCCCATGATTTGCCGCCCCAGTTATGTTTTGGGGGGGCGTCGTATGGAGGTCATTGAAAATCGCGATGAGCTGCTTTCCTACTTCCAGCGTCACGCGGATTATATTTCGGCGGACAAACCTTGTTTGATGGACCAATTTCTGGCGGGCGCTCTTGAAGTCGACGTCGATCTGGTACGCGGCGCGGATTGGACTGTGATTGGCGGAGTCGTTGAGCATATTGAAGCGGCGGGAGTTCACTCAGGCGACTCGATGGGGGTTTTGCCTCCTCATCGTTTGAAACCAGAAACATGCGAGCGCATCGAAGACCTCAGTCAGCGTTTAGCAAATCGTATTGGAGTAATTGGGCATTTGAATTTGCAGCTCGCGGTCAAGAATGACGTGGTTTACATGTTAGAAGCCAATCCGCGCAGTTCTCGCTCTGTTCCCTTTGTGGCCAAAGCGACCAGCATTCCTTTGATCGATCTTGGTGTGGCGGCCATGTTGGGCAGAAAGAAAAAAGATCTTAAGTTAGAGAGTCTGAAATGGAGAAACACAAAGAGTGTTTCAGTCAAAGGCGTTGTCTTTCCATTTAAAAAATTCCCTGAGTCCGACTCGTTGTTGGGGCCAGAGATGAAATCCACGGGTGAAAGCATGGGGCGCGGAAGAAATTATTCCGAGGCGCTTTCAAAAGCCTTCCTTTCAAGCAACATCCGTCTTCCCAAGATGGGTCAAGTTTTCTTCTCTCTCAGAGATAAAGATAAAGAGGGCATGTTGACCCTGGCCAAAGAACTGCAGCGAATGGGGTACGGAGTTTCCGCCACCACCGGAACGGCGAGCTTCTTTAACGATCACGGCGTGAACTGTCTGTCTTTGCGAAAAGTCGATGAAGGGCGTCCTCACTGTGTGGATAAAATTCGCTCTGGAGAAGTGGCTTTTGTCATCAATACGACATCGGGACGTCGTGCGATTGAGGCCAGCTTCGACATTCGTCGAGCTTGCACTGACTACAACATCCCGTGTTTGACCGAAAGTGATGCCGCAGAGGCCTTTGTTCTTGCTTTAAAAAATGAAAGAAATGAGTCATCATCAGTCGAGGCCTTGACGGCCATGGAGGAATTTTGAAAAGACTCATTCTTGGATTGATCGCGTTGCTGGTTTTTTCAAACGCGCAAGCTGCAGAGACTAATACCGTGGAAGCAACCCCCTCGATGATCACGATCGGTGTGATCCCAGGTGGAAACCCGGAAAACCTGCGCGAGCAAGGGCTGGCTTTGGCTAAAGAGCTCCAGGGGAAATTGAACATCCCCGTGAATATCTATGTTTCCAAAAACTATGCGGGTCTTGTCGAGGCCATGAAGACCAAAAAGGTGGATTTCGCCTTTTTTTCGTCGTTGACCTATGTGTTTGCGGAACAGCAGGCACAAGCGAAGGTTCTTCTTAAAAAAGTTTGGCAAGAGCCATTTTATTACTCAGCAATCATCACTCCCAAAAATTCCGGAATTAAAAAACTCAAGGATCTGAAGGGGAGACGCATTGCTTTTGTCGATGACAAGTCCTCGTCCGGCTATCTTTATCCCCAAGTGGCTCTGAAAAAATTGGGTCTGAACGAAAAGGACTTTAAAGAAGTGGCCTTTACGGGAAATCATCAAGCCTCCATTCAGTTTTTAGAGGCCAAGAAGGTGGATGCTGCGGCCGTCTTCAGCGATGATGAAAAGGGAACCCAAGGTGCTTGGGTGAAATTTGCGTCTGATAAGAAGGCCCAGTATCGAATTTTGTGGATGAGCGCGCCTATTCCGAACGATCCTTTCTGCGTTCGTCAGGACTTTTACGACCAGTATCCCAAGACGACTCATACATTGATGTTCGCCTTGATTGATATTTTGGAACAAACCCATAATAAAAACACCTACTCAGAGATTTTAGGATCTCGCGACTTGATGCCAGCCACCTCCAAACAGTATGATCCTGTGAGGGAGATGGTGAAGGCTCTGAATATTGAGCTTAAACCTTAAGGCTCATGGCTGTACTGACGGTTGAAAAGCTGAACAAAACTTTTAAAGGCGGTCTTTTTGAAAAGGATCGCCCTGTTCTTCGGGATGTGACGTTCTCATTGCCCGAAGGGCAAACATCTGGTTTTGTGGGTAGCAATGGCTCTGGTAAAACGACCACGATCAAGTGTCTTTTCGATTTCATTCATCCCGACAGCGGAGAAATCCGTTTTTTTGGCAGTCCTTTAAGTAGTCCCATCAAAACGCGTATTGGTTATTTGCCGGAACGACCATATCTCTATGAGTTTTTGACCGGAATGGAGTTTTTGCGTCTACATTGGAATCTTTGTTACGGTTCGTCGCTGAAGGATTTCTATGAAAGGGCTCATGAAGCCCTTAAAAAAGTCGATCTTTTCGAGGCTAAAGACCGTCGTTTGCGAACTTACTCCAAGGGGATGTTGCAAAGAGTGGGGATTGCGCAGGCGATTTTGACTCGACCGGATTTATTGATTCTGGACGAGCCCATGTCGGGGCTTGATCCTGATGGGCGTGCAATGGTGAAAGATATTTTGCGCGAAGAGCAAAAGCGCGGTGTGAGCCTTTTTTTTAGCAGCCATCTTTTGCAAGATATGGAAGAGCTTTGTTCTCACCTTGTCGTCATCAATCGAGGGCAGATTTTGTATGATGGAGTGCTCAGCTCTTTTATGGCCGAATTCCAAAGTTTAGAGAAAGCATTCTCGGTCCTGAAAGGGCGAGAGGAGTCTCATGGCTAAGGTATGGGCATTGGCCAGAACCACATTGCGCGAAATGTTGCGTGAAAAAGTCTTTTTGGTGGTGATTTTGATAGCAATCGCGCTGTTGGGGTTAAGTTTCCTTTTGGGGGCTTTGTCCTTGGCGGAGCAAAGAAAGATCTTAGCGGATTTCGGTTTTTTGGCGATTCAGGTGGCGACTCTTGGGGTGTCCCTCTTTTCAGGCTCCTACCTTCTTGCGAAAGAAATTGAAAAACAAACCTGTCTTTTGATCTTATCTCGTCCGGTCAGTCGGGAGCAGTTCATCCTTGGGAAGCTCTTAGGTGTTGTGGCTTTGAACACTCTGCTTTTGGGGGCGTTGGCGATTCTTTTGTCGATGTTGCTGGGAGTCTGGCAGGAATCTCAGTTGTGGCTTTCTTTTTTCGAGATTTGTTTGAGCTTGTGGTTTGAAAGCGTAGTGATTCTGTGTTTGGTGATCTGTTTTAGTTTGATCGTGCGACCCGTTTTGGCCCTGGGGGCTGGGGTCATGGTGTTTTTATTGGGCCATTGGCTGGGGGATCTGGCTTTTTTTGCTGAGAAAAGCAAAGAAGAGTTTTTTATTCAAGCCGTTCGACTTTTTCATTGGATCACACCTCAGTTATATCGAATCAATTGGAAGTCCGCCTACTTCTTGGAAAAAGGAATTCCGGTACAAGATGTATTGTGGATGATGGCTCATATGACCGGGT
>JANJTG010000463.1 GCA_024711265.1 Bdellovibrio sp.
GCGCGCCCATGACCACCGGGATCGGATGGCCGGTAACACGGCGCACCGCTTCGATCACCTCGCGCACCGAATAACCATTGCCGTTGCCGAGGTTGTAGCGCGCGCTGGCACCGCCCGCGAGCAACTGCCGCAGCGCCAGCAGGTGGGCATCGGTCAGGTCCTCGACGTGGACGTAGTCGCGGATGCAGGTGCCATCGGCGGTGGCGTAGTCCTCGCCATACACGGTGATGTGCGGGCGCCGGCCCGAGGCCACCTGCAGCAGCAGCGGGACCAGGTGCGTCTCGGGTTCGTGGCATTCGCCCAGCTCACCTTCGGGATCGGCACCGGCGGCGTTGAAGTAGCGCAGGCAGACCGACTTCAGCCCGTAGGCGTGGTCGTAGTCCTCCAGCATCTGTTCGACGAACCACTTGCTGCGGCCGTAGGGATTGATCGGCACCTTCGGATGCGCCTCGTCGATCGGCACGTACTGCGGGTCGCCGAAGATCGCGGCGGTGGAGGAGAAGATGAACTTGTCGATGCCGTGCGCACGCATGCCATCCAGCAGGGCCAAGGTGGCAGTTACGTTGTTGCGGTAATACCTGGCCGGATCGACCACCGACTCGCCGACCTGGATGAAGCTGGCGAAGTGCATCACCGCTGCCGGCCGGACCTCGCCCAGCACGGCATCGACGAATGCGCAGTCGCCGATGTCGCACACGTGCAGCGGCGCGCCCAGTACGGCTTCGCGATGGCCGGAGGACAGATCGTCGGCCACCACCGCATGGAAGCCGGCGCGGCGCAGCCGCTTGACCATGTGCGAGCCGATGTAGCCGGCGCCGCCGACGACGAGGATGGTGTCGGGCATGTCGATGCGGGTTCCTTTGCGAGGTGCGGATTGTCGCCGGCGCGGCCCGGATCAGCGGTACAGATCCCAGTACGGGTTTTCCTCGCCGCTGCCGGGCGGGCGCAGCGTGTAGCGCTTGTAGGTCCATTGGTACTGGGCGAAATCGCGCCGCGCCACCGCCTCCACCCCGGCGTTCAGCGCGGCCACCGCCTGCGCCGGATCGGCCGCGTCCACGCCGGCCGGTGCGGCCTGCACGTGCAGGGCGAAGCGTGGCGCGCTGGTCCCCGGCAGCCGCTCGCACCAGCACAGCAGCACCCGTGCGCCGCTGCGGTTGGCCAAGCGTCCCAGCAGGGTCATGGTCAGCGCCTGCTTGCCGAAGAATGGCGCGAATTCGCCCTCGCCGGCCTTGGGCTGCTGATCGGGCAGGATGCCGACCACGCCGCCCTTCTGCAGGCGCTTGAGCAGGGTGCGCACGCCTGCCGCCTCGGCGCGCACCTGTTCGACGTCGCCGCCTGCATTGGCGCGCACGCGGCGCAGGAAAGCTTCGCCCACCGCGGACTCCGGCGGGCGGTACAGGATCGCCAGCGGGGTCTTGCTGGCCAGCCACTGGTTCAGCAGCTCCCAGTTGCCCATGTGCGGGGCGGCCACGATCAGGCCTTCGCC
>JANJTG010000411.1 GCA_024711265.1 Bdellovibrio sp.
CGAGGCCAGGATGTAGGTCAGGTCCTTGGGCTGCAGGTAACGGCTCAGGGCCAGGGTCAGCGGCGTGTACAGCAGGGCGCCGCCGGGATCCACCAGTGCCGACTGGTTGCCGTGCTGGACCAGGAACTGGTTGGCCTGCACGCCGTCGTCGCCGCGCACCAGGTCGTTGAACACCACCACGCGATGGTCGTCGCGCTCGAACAGCACCGTAGGCATGGGGCCTGTCGCCTCGAATCCAGGGAAGGCGTGCAGGCTAAGGCCTGGTGCCCGGAAGCGGCTTGACCGAACTCAAATCGCCGTCGTTGCGCCGCCGGGATGCAGCTTTGCGAGCAGGAGTTCGCCGCCGCCCTCGAGGATCAGGCGCGAGGGCCCGTCGGGGTCGGGCAGCAGCAGCACGCTGTCGCCCTGCTCCAGCCGCAGCGGCCGCGCCAGGTCCTTGAACCAGGCCTGGCCGCGGATCAGGTGCGCCAGCCAGGTCACGCCCGGCTCGGCGAAGAACACCATGGGCCCCACCAGCGGCCGGTGCAGCAGCGTGGCCTCGACCGCGTCGCGGCGCCACATGAGGTTGAAGTCGTGGGTGGGGCCGGACAGCAGCTCGGCGCGCAGCGGGCGTTCGCCGGCAAAACGCAGCCGGTCGTGCGGCGGCAGCAGGGTGCGCGTCTCGCCGTCGTCGAAGTGCAGGTGCATGCCCTCGCCCGCCAGCAGCACCAGCTCGCGGTCGCAGCCGGGGAAGGCGGAAAACGGCGCGTCCTGGTCGATCTCGGCGATCGAGGCGCGCCACAGCCAGTCCGCGGCGCCTTCGGGATGACGGTGGATTTCCCGGGTCCAGCCGCGCTCGTTGCGCCAGCGTTCGCGGCGGTATTCGTGCGCGGGCAGGTGCAGCAGGCGCATCAGGCGGCCTGCAGCGCCGCCAGGGCGCGGGTGGAGCTGGCCAGCGACTCGGCCCAGGAAAAACCGATGATCTCGCGGCCGGTGGCGGCATCGCGGAAGGCTTCGGGTTCGCCCTCGGGAAGCAGGTGGCGGTAGTCCACGGTGAGCTCCTCGCCCGCGTCCAGGTCGCGCGCGGCGAACACGAAGCCCAGGTGCCACAGGCCGTTCGGTTCGAAGCTGTGGTTGAGGAAACACTCGTCCGGCCAGTCGAGGCTGATGGT
>JANJTG010000087.1 GCA_024711265.1 Bdellovibrio sp.
TTTTTTTTATAGCACTCGTTTTCCGTATTTTATAATCATTGTCTACAAGTACTCTCTAAAGTCGAGTTTGATATATAATACTTGCCTCTGCTGGATTTGGGAATCTTGTCGTATCCACACCATTCATTAATCTTCGATATAAAACAGACGACACTGGATTAAATCTGGCGCTGCTATTCTGCGGATCTAACAGGGTTACTTGATAAGTTTGATTTAAATTACGACTTGTAAACCATATACACATATTATCATCACAACCAAGACCTTGACCTAAGATTTCTGGAGAGACCGTCGAAGGTTCAACAGACCCGCCCGATGTTCCGGTCCCTTTAGGTGGCGCCATCTGAAAACTAGCTGTCGTGTTGCCATCGGTATATATATTCTCAATAGAAACCAGTACTCCCTTTCTTGAATAGGTATCCAGATATTCCCCGGGAATACGGAAGCTGATAGCATCAGAACCACTATAATCCTTGCGATAGATCTGAGCCTGAGTAACTATAACCTTTGAAGGACCATCCGTTGGATTTACAAGAACAACCCGGAAACTGCTACTTAAATCCTTAACGACAGCCCAAATACAAAGATCATCGTCACATCCTAAACCACTGTTTAAGATCTGTGGTGTCTGTTGAGGAGTATTAGTGGTATCAGCTCCGCCAGATCCAGTTTGCCCCTCTGAAGCTGCGCCCACGACATAGTTTTTCCCAAATTGAGTAAGGTATCCTCGAAGGGTTTGATCGTCCCTTGCGCCTACATAAATATCAGAATTTTCTCGATGAGTCGCCCAGAGGAACGACAACAACCCAAGCACTAGTGGTTTTTCTTTCGCGAACTGTACGTATTTATCAAAAATCGCAATTGCATCGGCGGCCGTCTTTCCTTTATTTGAAAGAAATGACGTAGGAGGAAAAAGGAAAATACGGCGGGATTTACCATCTTCGTTAAGCCTTCTCACCTTTCCTTCGACGATAGCGTACATCTCTGGAATAGATTTTTTGGTGTAATATGTTCCGGGCGCTTCCCCACAAGACTCAAAACTGTCATAACAATCAAAACCAAAGTAATCAAATTCAGCCGGAAGATACATACTATCCTTGACGTCGAAGAATGATGACGTCATCTGCATCTTCGCGTCAGGGAATGATGTTCTTACTGTCTTAGCAATAAGAGGCAATTCCACAGGTAACTTATCAAGAGTATTTGAAACACGAGCATACAACTCAGGCTCATCAATATAGAACGAGAGAATCACACCCCTGTCATAAAACGGCTTTAACTTCGGCGCCACCTTTTGCCATCTATTCATTGCATCTGAACGAAACACTCCGCTTCCTTCTGAATAGAAGTAGTACTGCACTAAAACAATAGCTCTAAGCCCATTCTGCTCAGTGTGGTTTAGTATCTGAACCAATTGATCATCATCATAGTGAGCCGCGAAAATGATATTCGTATGATCTTTAACTTCATCTATATAGTCAGCATTATAAGCGGAAGCGTAATAACCAAAATAGTCGAGGTGAGGGGCAATCTTTGTTTTCTGATTTAAATCTGAAAAAAGACCTCGCATAGATAAAGACATCTCATCCTCAGATCCCTCAAGAGCGTGAAATGTCTGCGCACAGTTTTGAAAAAGAGCTGCCATTACAACCAAGACTAGAGCGATCTTAAACATCTTGAGTCGGTACATATAGCTCCCCTACTTTATCCGAACCTTCTCGGTTTAACTTTGTAGGATTTATATAAACATCCTACGAATAGTCCTCACCTTCAAAGAAAAGCCTGGTACCCCTTAACGAAAGCAGCAACGGGCCACATTGGGATAACCTACTCCGGCGGTGTTATTGGATGAGTCGCAACCTCCATATCCCATTACCTGTCCGTGGATATTATAAAGATCAGCCACCCACTCCCAGTTTCCAGTCATACCCACCGGAAGACCCGAAACACAGGCCATAACCCATTCACTTGCAGAACAAAGTCGTGCTTTAGTTGGCGTCTTATTATAACAATCTGTGGCCGATCCTAACCAAGTATTAGCACTCTCTTCATTAGTAGAAATACAAAACGCCTCTGCACTGCCACTGGTTCCGATCAGAGTAAATCCCGCAGGGCAACTCGTTCTGAAGGTCGCGGTTGAGGCTGTTGTTTGAGTCGTCCCATCCGGAAATTTAATTCCGCCACTTGTTGACTCAATAGTTCCTGCAACCGTCAGCTTTTGTCCTGGATTTGTTACTCCAATACAGACGTTGCCAGCGAAGTACGAGGGTGCCGTCACGTCAGAGGCGTAGATTGAATACGGATTGGTTGCCTGCACGCTCCCAACGTAGACGCCATAACCGTCCGTGATTGTGCCGGCCGAACGCAAGACCAAGAAGTTGCCAGCCTTCGCCGTCGTGATCTCGCCCGCCCCGCTGTTATTGACTGAGGAATAGACGCCCACGCCCGTGTTCACCAAGCCTGAGCCCAAGTTGGAGGCTACCGCCCTGACGCCATTCTGGAGCGTGACGTTGCCGCCAGCCGTATTCCTGGCGTTGGCATCCACACCGTAGAGGGTCACAATCGTCCCGGTGTTGCCGTTAAGCGCAACAGTCGAGAGACCGCGCATAGATGAGAGATTCGATGCCGTCTGATGTTGCAGTTGGGAGCTCACGCCGAAGACTGAAGCATCGTTGAAAGACGCTGTGCCCGAGGTATCGATGGTTTGAGAGAGTCCGTAGTATACGGCGTCTGTGGAGCTTGCCGGAGCGAGAGTCTGACTAGACTTAATCGCCGCTCGGACACCCGAGGTCGATGTCGTCGATTGACTGATGTCGAGCGGGTAATTCGGGGTCGAGGTTCCAATACCGACGTTTCCTGAGATATAAGCTCCGCCTGTAACTTGCAACGAACTTGAACTGCCGTTATCTGCAGTACTTCCAATCACGACCTTGTCAGAGGCTCGTCCAAGAACAACAGTATTTGTCGTCGTTACTGTGGAGCCAGCACCGATAGCGGTTGAATAAGCATCTCCATTTAACACGCCGTTTGACAAGTTGGCGGAAGTATTAGCGCCAATAAGAGTAATAAAAGAGTTTGATAAGTTAACAGATCCCGAAGACGTCTTTGCATTAGCACCAATCATTACTTTGTTACTTGAGGGTGCCGCATAGCCCGATTGATAACCCGTATTTGCCCCAATCATTACATTGTTCTGCGAACTAGCCCCAAGCGATCCCCCCGCATACCGCCCCACACTCACATTATCTGATCCACTAAGCAAAAAGCCACTGCGCAGACCCAGGGCAATATTCCCTTCGCCCGAAGAGATACTCCCCAAAGATTGAGCGCCTAAAGCAATATTATCGTTTGCAATATTCATCATTTTAGCGGCATTAATTCCAAGTGCGATGTTATTACTGCCAGTCGCTAGGGAAGTAAGAGCATCCGGACCTAGAGCAATATTGCTATCCCCCGAGGTATGGGCTTTAAGTGCCGAATTACCCATCGCAAGATTATTCCATCCCGGCGTACCACTCATCACATTATTGCCGGCCTTTAAATTGTCCTGACTATCAGGGGCAAATCCTCCCATTGGAGTCACCCATGTCGCATTTCCATTAGTATCAGAAGTTAAAACCTTACCCGCCCCTTGAGTTCCATCCACTAATCGAAATGCAGGGTTCACACCAGAATTCAAATGAAAAAGCGTAGAGGGAGATGTTGTTCCCACCCCCACATTTCCAGCG
>JANJTG010000417.1 GCA_024711265.1 Bdellovibrio sp.
TGAGGCCACTGCGGCCGAGCACGTTTTCCGGCATGCCCCACAGCGGCGTCGCCAGCCGCGGGAACAGCCAGAAGCCGGCCAACGCCAGCGGCAGCGCCACCGCGATGGCCAGGCCGACCTGGATGAAACGCGGGCGGCCGAGCTTCGGCGCGGCGGCGCCCGGGCGCTGTTCGGCCAGCATGGCCAGCGCCACCAGCAGCATGGCCACGGCGAGCACGGTGAGCGCCATCGTCAGCGGGCCCTGGTCCTGCAGGAAGGCCGCGAAGGGTGCGAACAGGGAGAAGCCCAGCAGGCTGCGCGCATCGCGCGCGCCGTGGGTTTCGCCGGGCTTGATCGCCAGCAGCGCGGCCAGCAGGGCGGTGCCGGTGTCCCGGCCGAGGTTGAAGCCAAAGGTCAGCAGCAGGTAGCCGGCGACCAGCAACACCAGCAGCAGGCGCAGCGCCACCGGCCAGCGCCGCTCGAACACGTAGCCGGTGGCCGCCATCGCCGCCAGGGCCAGGGCCAGCCCGGGCGGCAGCTGCAGCAGCAGCGGCAGCAGGCAGGCCGCGGCGGCGGCCATGCACCAGCGGCGCAGCGGGGTGGGCAGCGGCTCAGCCATGCGGCATCAGCGCCAGTGCGCGCAGGCAGGCGTGGCGGTGCTCCGGCCCGCGCCCGGGGCCGAGCACGGCGTTGGGCAGGCGCAGGCGGTAGCGGTGGCCGAGGCGGTCGGCGTCGATCACCCAGCGCGCGAGGCGGCGGATGCGCGCCTCGTGGGCGAGGGCGCCCAGGCTTTCCCAGTCCAGGTCGAGCTCGCGCGGCGCGCTGGCTTCGTATTCGCGCACCAGCAGGCGTTCGGAGCGCGCAGACGGTTTCCAGGCGATCTGCTTGCGCGAGTCGCCGGGCCGGTATTCGCGCAGGTGGTGCGGCTGTTCGCCCTGGGCGCGGGTTCGGCGCGAGGTGCTGTCGCCGCCCTGGTCGGGCAGCGGCACCGATTCCGCTTCAGGCGCGGGATACACGAGCAGCCGGGCCCGTGGCAGCAGCCAGCTCCAGGCGCGGGCGAGGCCCAGCGGCCGCACGGTGGAAATGCGC
>JANJTG010000117.1 GCA_024711265.1 Bdellovibrio sp.
TGAAGTTTGACCCTTATTTGAACGTGGATCCGGGCACGATGTCTCCGTTTCAGCACGGTGAAGTGTATGTGACTGAGGATGGGGCCGAGACGGATTTGGATTTAGGTCACTATGAACGATTTACTTCGGCGATCATGAATCGTTCGAACTCAGTTTCGACAGGACAAATTTATGACACCGTATTGGCTCGTGAAAGACGAGGCGACTATTTAGGTGGAACGGTTCAGGTGATTCCTCATATCACTGAAGAAATCAAAGCGCGTATCTATGAAGCCGCTCAAGGCAGCGAGATTATTCTGGTGGAAATCGGCGGGACTGTCGGGGATATCGAAAGTCAGCCGTTCTTGGAGGCCATTCGTCAGATGCGTTTGGATGTGGGACAAGAAAACTCCGTTCTTTTGCATGTGACCTATGTGCCGTTCATTGCCGCAGCGGGGGAGCTGAAATCCAAGCCGACTCAGCACTCTGTGAAGGAGTTGCGAGAAATTGGTTTGCAGCCAGATTTCCTGGTCTGTCGCAGTGAAAAAGTGATTGATGATAATTTGAAAGCCAAAATTGCTTTGTTTTGTTCTGTGAAAACCGAAAACGTGATCGCGGCTCAAGACAGTCGTTTTATTTATGAAGTGCCTTTGGCTTTGAATAAAGAAAAGCTGGATGAGCTTATTGTATCCCGGTTGGGGCTTTCTCCTGGAAAACCTAATTTGAAGGGTTGGCAGAACCTGGTGAAGGTTCTTGAGAATCCCGCTCACACTGTGAAAATCGGAGTTGTGGGTAAGTATGTGGACTTGAAAGAGTCTTACAAATCTTTGCATGAAGCCTTGGTTCATGGCGGTATTGCGAATAACTCCCATGTCGAAATCATCTATGTGGATTCTGAAAAAGTGACGGACAAGACAGTTCATCAGCTTTTGGGAAAGGTCGATGGTATTTTAGTGCCCGGGGGATTCGGGACCCGAGGTGTTGAAGGCAAAATCACGGCGATTAAATATGCCCGAGAGAAAAGAGTTCCCTTCTTTGGAATCTGTTTTGGAATGCAGTTGTCCGCGATTGAGTTCGCACGCAACGTGTGTGGAATCAAAGATGCGACCAGCCGCGAATTCCATGCGGAAAATAAACGCAGCGGTAATTTTGTGATCGATTCGATGGTTGAACAAAGAGGTTTGGTCAACAAAGGGGGCACAATGCGTTTGGGAGCCTTCCCTTGTGCTTTGGTGTCAGGAACTCGAGCTCATCAGGTGTATAAGGCCAATTCGATCATGGAACGTCATCGTCACCGTTTTGAGTTTAACAATAAATATAAAGCTTTGTTTGAAAAGAACGGAATGGTGGCTTCGGGAATTTGCAAAGAACGCGATCTGGTTGAGATCGTCGAACTTCCGGATCATCCCTGGTTTGTCGGGGTGCAATTCCATCCTGAGTTTAAATCCAAACCCTTGGCTCCTCATCCGCTCTTTGTGCATTTTGTGAAAGCCAGCTTGACGAAGAAGTAAGAAAGGTCCCAAGTAATGTCGAAAATAGTGCAACAAGGTCTTAGAGTCCTCGAGGTTGAAGCTCAAGCGATTATGGGAATGCGCGAACGCATCGGCGCTGAGTTTGAGCAGGTTGTGAACATGATCAAAGCCTGTGACGGAAAGTTGATTCTGACCGGCATGGGAAAATCAGGACAGATCGCGCGAAAGTTGGCGAGCACTTTTTCTTCAACGGGAACCCCGGCGGTATTTCTTCATCCGGCAGAAAGTTCCCATGGTGATCTGGGAGTCGTTGAGAATAATGACGTTGTGATTGCCATTTCGTATGGAGGGGAATCTCCAGAGTTCGCGGGAATTTTGAAGTTCGTTGCAAGAAAAGGCATTCCCTTGGTTGCAATCACAGGGAAACCGACGTCATCTTTGGCGAAAGCGGCGCAAGTGACCTTGAACGTGCATGTTTCGGAAGAGGCTTGTCCTCTGGGATTGGCTCCGACAGCCAGCAGTACGGCCACCCTGGCTATGGGCGACGCGATCGCCATGGCGGTGATGGCGGAAAAAGGATTTAGCTCTGAAGATTTCGCGCAATTTCATCCCGGAGGAAGTCTTGGTTATCGTCTTTTGACGATTGTGAAGGACGTTATGCATACTGGGGAGGCCTTACCTACGGTGGGACTTGAAACGCCCATTCGTGAAGTCTTTTCGATTATGACTCATAAAGATGTTCGCGGTGCTGCGGGGGTGGTGGACGATAAGGGGGATTTGGTGGGGGTTATTACCGACGGTCAAATTCGTCGTCGTCTTGAAAAAAGCAGTGATCCTTTGACTGGAGTGGCGAAGGATTTGATGACTATCAATCCGCGCACAATTGATGCGAACGAGTTGGCTGAAAAGGCTTTGTTTGTTATGGAGCAGTTCCAGATCAATATGTTGTTTGTTTTGGATAAAGAATCTTCTCATCCTAAAAAGCCGGTCGGCATCTTACACGTTCAAGATCTTTTGCGAGCCCGAGTTCGTTAAAGGGTGTTATCCATCAGGGGATTCCATGTGTCTTGTCAGAGACACGGACTCCCTTTCCGTGAATTTTTAATAATAAGTAAAATGTCGGAGGAGGCAAAATGCGCATCTCCGACGTATCTATTCGTAATGCCGTCTTTTCATGGATGTTGTTTGCAGCATTCCTTATTTTTGGTTTTATATCTTTTATGCGTCTTGGGGTCAGTCAGTTGCCGGATGTGGATTTTCCCGTCGTGAATGTGGCCCTGACTCTTCAGGGGGCCGCTCCCGAGATCATGGAAACCAGTGTGGTGGACCCGGTTGAAGATGCCCTTTCTTCCGTGGAGGGTGTCGAACGTATCAGTTCAGTCAGTAAAACGGGAATCTCGAATATCACCATCGAGTTTGCGTTGGATAGAAATATCGATGTGGCTTTGCAAGAGGTGCAGACGAAGGTGGCACAAGCCCAGCGACTTTTGCCTACCAATGTGGATCCTCCGGTTATCACGAAAACCAATCCTGATGATCAGCCGATTATTTGGTTGGCTTTGACATATGAAAAAGCCGATCCCTATTTTCTAATGAGTTATGCCAAGGACTATCTGAAGAACTATTTCACTACGGTCCCAGGGGTGGGAGATATTCTGTTGGGTGGCTATACGGCCCCAGCGATGCGGGTGTGGTTGAATTCAAGAAAGCTTCTGAAAAAAAATATGGCGGTTGGTGATGTTCTTCAATCGATCAATTCCCAACATGCCGAAATCCCTGGTGGATTCATTCAAAATAAAGAGAACTCTTTTAATGTCAGAACATTAGGCGAGTTTGTCGACGCCAAGGGTTTTGACGACATGATCATCAATCGTCGTGCGGGAATGACTATTCAAGATCCCTTGAATGTCGTGCGTTTGAAGGAGGTAGGTTATGCCGAAGAGTCTTTGGCAGAAGTGTACCGACTTTCCCGCTTTGATGGCGTGCAGGCTTTGGGTATGGGGATTAAAAAGCAACTGGGAGCCAACGCCGTGGCGGTGGCCAAGGGCGTGAAACAAAGAATGCAAGAGATACAATCTCAACTTCCTCCGGGCATGAAGTTGCAGGTCAACTTCGATTCTTCCCGCTATATAGAGCAGGCTGTTTCGGAGATGATCAAACATCTGACTTTGGCCGTTCTTCTGACGGCATGGGTCTGCTGGGTGTTCTTGGGAAGTTTTACCGCTACCGTGAACGTGCTCTTGGCGATTCCGACCTCGATCATGGGTGCTTTCATCGGCATCTATTTTTTTGGTTTTACCCTCAATACGTTCACTCTTCTGGGATTGACATTGGCGATTGGTATCGTCGTCGACGATGCGATCATGGTTCTGGAAAATATATTCAGATATAATGAGAAGGGGTATGGGCCGATTGAGTCTTCGATACTGGGAGCCCGGGAAATCACCTTTGCAGCCTTGGCGGCAACGATCGCCATCATTGCTATCTTTTTGCCAGTGGCCTTTATGAAGGGAGTGATTGGAAGG
The DNA here is from genome assembly GCA_024711265.1 of Bdellovibrio sp. Lineage (GTDB taxonomy): Bacteria > Bdellovibrionota > Bdellovibrionia > Bdellovibrionales > Bdellovibrionaceae > Bdellovibrio. The sequence goes on from JANJTG010000117.1 coordinate 3,977, forward strand.
TTCTTTCTTCAGTATGGCGTGACCATTTCTTTGGCTGTTGCATTGTCTTTGTTGGAGTCTTTGACCATCACTCCCATGCGCTGTTCAAGTTTTGTTCATCCAGGGGAAAGAACGACCCGCTTGGGCAGAATGTTTGAAGGCTTCATGGAAGCGTGGAGAAGTTTTTATTCGCGCACATTAAGTTGGACTTTGGGAAATCGTTGGAAGGTCTTGTTAGGTTCGATTGCCTTCGTGGGCGCCTCGTTCTTTTCTCTTAGCTTTCTGAATAAGGAGCTCACTCCTACACAGGACCAAGGATTGTTCATTTTGCGTCTGATGCGTCCCGTGGGGGCTTCGTTGGCAAGTACTGATGAGAAAGCTAAAGAAATTGAAAAGTGGTTGAGGGCGCGCCCTGAGCTGTCACACCTCTATGTGGCTGTGGGCGGATTGGGCTCTGCGGGAGGCAGTGATGCCAATACCGGAATGATGTTTGTGACTTTAAAGGATCGGGGGCAGCGAGGGGTTGATCCCCAGATGGGTAGAGAGCTTTCTCAGCAAGAGTTCATGGGGGTTGCTCGAACCGAGTTAGCGAAGATTCAAGGTGTAAAAGTTTTTATGTTGGATCTTTCTAGTCGGGGCTTTTCAACGGGACGAGGCTATCCCGTTGAGTTTATTTTGCAGGGGCCAGAGTGGAATAAGTTGGCCGAGCTCAATGAAAGAATGAAAGAGGAGATGCGGAAGTCAGATCTGATGGTGGATGTGGATTCTGATTACCTGGAAGGAATGCCCGAAATACGCATTGTTCCTGATCGGGATAATGCCGCCATGAGGGGAGTGAGTATAGATAGTATCGGTAACACTGTTCAAGCTTTGATCGGAGGAGTAAAAAACGGGCAGTATACGAAGGGAGGGCATCGTTATGATATCTATATTCAGCTTGAAAGGCGTCCTGAGCCCCGTGAGGAGTTTAAAGATCTTTTGATCGCCAATGATCGCAACAATTTAATTCCTCTTTCCAGCGTCAGTAAGCTTGAGCAAAAGCCGAGTTTGCAACAGATTACACGGGTGGATCGTCAGCGAGCGGTTTCGATTTATGCCAATCTCAAGCCAGGGGCCTCTCAAGAAAAAGCACTTCAATTTATTCAAGAAAAGGCTAAGACTTTGTTGCCGCCAACTTACACGGTGGCGCAATCGGGCTCCGCAAAAACTTTTCAAGAGTCCTTTAACAGCCTTCTTTTTGCTTTGTTTTTAGGGGTTTTGATTGCCTATATGGTTTTGGCGACGCAGTTTAATTCTTTTTTAGATCCTCTCACGGTTTTAATGGCTCTGCCTTTCAGTTTTAGTGGGGCATTCTTCGCTCTGGTTTTAATGAGGCAAAGTATCAATATGTATTCAATGATCGGGGTCTTGTTGTTGATGGGTATTGTGAAGAAGAATTCGATCTTATTGATAGATTTCACAAATGCAGTTCGTGATCGAGACAAGGTAGGGGCCGATGAAGCTTTGAAACAAGCATGTCCCGTGCGTCTTCGCCCTATTATTATGACCTCGTTTGCGACCATGGCTGCCGCAGTTCCTTCGGCTTTGGCCACGGGGGCGGGGTCAGAGACGTTTAAGCCGATGGCCATCACACTGATTGGTGGTGTCTTTGTTTCGACCTTGCTCACCCTTTATGTTGTTCCCGCGACGTATTCTTTGGTCGATCGTTTTCGAAAACGCGATGTTAGAAAAAGGGATGTCCAACATGCTTTCGAGGTAGTAGGGGATCGCATGGGTATTAGCTTTCAAAAGATGCCGGATTTTATAGAGGAGGAAGAGAAGAAAGAGCCCAAGCCTCCTCGAGAAATTGAAAAATAAAAAAAGTGTCAGTCTCACATTGCTGACTCAGTCCTGGTCCCTCGGAGGATGCTCCGGGGGCGCGAAACTCGCAGTCCTAAGTTGGACCGCAACAAGACTTGGCAAAAGGGGCCTCTGGTGGTGTGATAATGAGGGAGGCCCACAATGTGGATCTTTGGTCGAAAATCAAAAGAAGAACCTATTTACGCCCGCAAAACTGTCAGTATTCGTATGGAAGCCATTGGCGGGCAAGGGGCGAACTCGGCGGGAAAAATATTTGCCGAGGCCGCCGTTCTGGGGATGGGTTATACTGGAAATCATTTCTCTAGCTTTGGCTCTGAAAAAAAAGGAACGCCGGTCAAGTCGTTCGTTCGTTTTTCAACGGAAGGCAAGGCCATTCGCACGGCTTCGTTCATCAAGAATCCCGATGTGCTTGTGATATTTCACGAGTCTCTTTTGCAGACTCATCCGGAATGTCTTGAAGGTATTACGGCTCATACCGATCTCCTTATCAATTCGACCAAAAGCCCTGATGAAATTCAATTCCCGTTAGGTTTTAAAGTTAGAAAATTTGCCACAATTGATGCCACCACTTTGGCTTTAAAGCATGAATGTGGTTTGAACGCAATTATGCTTGGAGCCATTACAAAGTTTTGCCCTGAAGTCTCCAGCGATCTTTTGTTAAAAACATTCCTGCGGTTCTTTTCTCATTTGCCAGAGCAAGTGCAAAAGCACAATGCCGAGGGATATGAGGCGGGGTTAAAAAAAACCAAAGAGTATCTCTTTGAAGATTCTCAAGCCAGTGTCGATCGTCCTCCAGAGGTTCTTCCGCGGATGGGGTGGGAGAATGCTCCGTTAGGAGGTCTCATTGTAAATCCAGGGAATACCATCCTTAAAGACAACAGTGCCAGTCGCAAAGGTCTTCTTCCGCGCTTTCTTCCAGAAATTTGTTTTAACTGCGGCTACTGTGACATGGTCTGCCCTGACTACTGTTTTGTCTGGAAGTTTGATCCCGAGAAGAAACAAGCGCCGCAGCTGCAGGGCATTGATTATCAATATTGCAAAGGATGTCAGAAGTGTGTCGTCGCTTGTCCTGTGCAGGCGTTGGTCACAGTTCCTGAAGGGGAACTGACAGCGGAAGAAAAAAGCCAACATCTTTTTCCACAGATTCATCCGAAAACGAAGAGAGATTAGATTATGAAAGCAGAACAACTTGATTGTTTTATGACGGGCAACGAATTGGCGGCCGAAGCGGCCAAGGCGATTCAATTTCATTTCATGGGTTATTATCCCATCACTCCTTCGACGGAAATTGCGCAGATCATTGATCGCATGAAAGCCAAAGGAGAGGTGTCGACAGTGCTTCTGCCAGCAGACGGAGAGCACGGAGCGGCGGGGGCTTGTTTTGGCGCTACGACAGGCGGAGCTCGTGTTTTGAATGCAACAAGTGCCAATGGTTTTTTATACAGTCTTGAGCAACTGCCGGTTCAAGCCGGCAGTCGTTTGCCGATGGTGTTGAATCTGGTCACGCGCTCTGTGAGTGGTCCTTTGGATATTCGCTGTGATCATTCGGACTTGATGTATGCCCTGCAAACAGGTTGGATTATTTTAATGGCGTCAACTCCGCAGGCTGTCTATGACATGAATATTATGGCGGTGAAACTTGGGGAGCATCCGGAGGTTCGACTGCCCGTTATGGTTGTCAGCGACGGCTTCTTTACCAGTCATCAGCGTCAATCAGCTAAAGTCTTTAAAGACATCAAGGTGGTTCAGGACTTTATCGGTGAACGGAAAGACACCTTTTCAACTTTGAACCCTCGTCAGCCTGTGACGGTGGGTCCTTATATGAATGATCCTGATCTTATCAATAACAAATTCCAACTTCATCAGGCCCATGAAGCGGCGGCCAAAGTTTATAAAGAAATCGCTGCTGAATTTGAAGCTTTGAGTGGGCGCAGTTATCCTGCCTTAGAGACCTATCAAATGGAAGACGCGACAGCCGCCCTCTTTTTATTGAACTCTGCCGCGGAAACCTCCAAGGACGTCATTGATCAAGCCCGTGTGGATGGAAAAAAGGTGGGAGTTCTTCGACCGAATGTACTTCGTCCGTTCCCTGCAGAGGACCTCAACGCGGCCTCACAAAAGTTGTCGTCGATCCTGATTGGTGAAAGAAGCGATACCCCGGGCTCTGCCGGAGGACCTTTAAGTCACGAGGTGCGTGCCACCTTATTGGCGGATCCCCATTGTAAAGTGACCACGTTAAGCCGGATCTATGGGCTTGGCGGTAAGGATTTCCGTGAAGATGACGCCGCCGTCTTTATTGATGAGGCTTTGTCTGCGAGTGCGAATCCTCACTCTATTCCTGCTTTTGGCTTTTTAGGGACGGAGGCTGGAAGTAAAAAGAATCTGCCTCCTCAAGTTTTGCCTCCTTTAACTCGGGAAGAGATGAGTCAGGGACTGACCCAGGTTGAAGTTGTGAAAAGTGAAGGGAAGAATTCCCCACTGAAAGTCACCGTGGCAGATCCAAGTCTTTTAGTGGCTCGTCCTAAAAGGATTGCTCCAGGGCATGGGGCTTGTCCGGGGTGTGGAATTTTCTCGGGCTTGGATCAGTTCTTTAAAGGGATTGAAGGGGACGTCGTCGTTCTTTATCACACGGGCTGTGCCATGGTGGTGACGACAGATTATCCGTTCAGTGCGCATCGTGTGACGTACCTTCATAATCTTTTTCAAAATGGTGCTCCGACTTTGTCGGGGCTGGTCGAGGTTTTCTATGAGAAGAAACGTCGCGGGGAAATTGCTGTCGGGGAAGATATTACTTTCGTGATGATCACGGGTGATGGTGGAATGGACATCGGCATGGGGCCCACGATTGGCACGGCCTTACGAAACCATAAGATGATCATTCTTGAGTATGATAATCAAGGATATATGAATACGGGGGGACAGCTTAGCTACACCACGCCTTTTGGCAAAGAAACCGTGACCAGTCATGTGGGGAAAACATCTTTTGGAAAATCGTTTCACCATAAAGACACGGTAGCAATTATGGCCGCAACTGGAATTCCCTATGTCTTCACGGCGATTGAGTCCTATGGAACTGATCTTGTTGCTAAGGCGGCGAAGGCGCAATGGTATGCCAAGAATGAAGGTCTGGTGTTTGGCAAAATTTTGATCAGTTGTCCGTTGAATTGGGCTTCAGAGGAAAAGTACGGGCAAGAAATATTGCAAAAAGCAGCGGACTCTTGTTTCTTTCCGTTATATGAGGTGGAGCATGGGTTGACCCGCTTAAGTTATGACCCTGAAAAAGACGGACGCAAGATTCCTTTGAAGAACTGGTTGGAGATGATGGGGAAAGCCAAACATCTTTTAAAGCCGGAATACTCTGAGGCGTTGGAGGCTTTTCAGCATGAAGTGGATCGCAGATGGAGTCGTTTGAAGGCCCAGTCGGAGCATCCTTTGCTTTAGAGATACTTTCTTGCGTCGTGTTGATGAACTAATTCTGGAAATTTGAAAGCCATTTTAGCATAATGGTTTTCTCGTTAGAGATGTGGGGCTGTAGCTCAGCTGGGAGAGCGCAACGCTGGCAGTGTTGAGGTCGTCGGTTCGATCCCGATCAGCTCCACCAAATTTAAATCCTGAACGGGGCGTCGCCTAACATACTGGTAAGTTGTTTTTTGACGGACCCAAAGCCGTAACTTCAATCCGAGATCGATCGGAGCTACCATGCAATCACCAAGGGGAGTGAGAACATGGAGCCAACCACCGACTTTGAACACAAGAAATCTAAAAGACAAAATGTGAGTGTCCTTGACGCTATTCGCGGTCGACGTTCGATTCGAGCCTATTCCTCAAAGCATATA
>JANJTG010000421.1 GCA_024711265.1 Bdellovibrio sp.
GTCATCCCCGACTCGGTGTTCCAGACGAACGTCGACGCGCACGCGCGCATCCTCGAGACGGACATGGTGAAGCAGCACGGCCTTTCCACCGCGCAGGGGCGGCACGTGGGCTGGGTGGTGAACATGCTCCGCGGGAGCTGACGCGTCAGGGCGTCGTCGGCTCGGGGCCCCGGGGGCGTGGAGCCCGGGCTCGATGGCGTCGAAGGGGGCCGCTCGCGCGTGGCGACTCGGGCGCGCTTGCGCCGGCCGCGCCCCCCGCTCAGTCGTAGCTCTCGAGGTGCAGCTGCTTGCGGTCGGCGCCGCCCTGCGCCTTCAGCACGTCGCGCGTCTCGAGCAGCATCTTCTTCACCCCGCAGATGTACGCGTGCGGCGTGCCGTGCGTCGCGAGCTCGCGCCACAGGCCCAGCACGTGCGCCTGCACGTAGCCGGTGAGGCCGGTCCACTCCGGCGGCGGGCGTGACATCGAGACGAGGAAGCGCACGTTCGGGTGCGTGGCGGCCAGCGCCTCGAACTCCTCGCGGTAGAGCAGGTCGGCCGGCGAGCGCACGCCGAAGAGCACCCACAGCGGCTCGGTGCGGCCGGCGGCGAGCGCGTCGTGCAGCATGCCGCGAAACGGCGCGATGCCCGTGCCGGTGGCCACGAAGAGCGACGGCCCCGCGTCGACCGGCCGCGCGAAGGTGCCCTGGGGCCCCTTGACCTCGAGCGTGGTGCCCACGGGCGCCTCGTGGAGGAAGGTGCTGCCCGGGCCGCCGTCGACCTTCGTCACCACCAGCTCGAAGCGCGCCGAGCCCGTGGGCACCGAGGCGAGGGAGTACGAGCGGCGCAGGGGGCGGCCCTTCTCGTCGAGCACCGGGAGCACGAGGCTCACCCACTGGCCCGAGCGGAAGTCGAACGGCGCGCCGCCCGCGCGCTCGAAGACGAGCTCGCGCACCCGCGGCGTCACCGTGCGCGCGGCGACGAGCGTGGCGGTGAAGGTCTCCGGCGGTGGCGGGCGGTCGACGGGCGTCATGGCGCGGCGTCGAGGCATATAGCAGGGCCGCGCCGCTGGCGGAGGGCGGGGGCCAGCTCCGCGAAGACTGGCTCCGCGCACGGGTGGCGCCGCTCGATGACATGAAGGGAGACCTCGACACGCTCTGGGCGTGCGGCAGGGCGCACGGTTCCTGGTCGTGGAGAAGGCCCTGGCGC
>JANJTG010000136.1 GCA_024711265.1 Bdellovibrio sp.
CATATCAGTCCCACTAAAAATGCCTTCAGTCACCAACCCCACCGCGCACCTTAGAATAATCATTTTCGATCATATTCTTATATAGAACCCAAAGATCTCGCCACAAAAGAAAGATTGAGATCCAGAATTCCTACCATATTATCATACCTTTCAGCCTTAATTAACATCTCCACAGACAAGCAGGTTGGGAGATGAGCTATCCGAACCCAATCTTCCTTGGATAAATGTTTTTCAAGCTCCAAAACAGGCGCAAGATATGGTGCGCTAATATGAAAATGTTTTATCAACGAGCCTGCCTTGGAAATAGATTCCGATATATTTTCCTCAGTCATTACCATGTTGCCAACATCCAAATGCAATCCAAATCCTTCAGTAGCAACCGACTCCACAACACAAATTGCGTCGTCCACGTTAGTAACAAAATCACAGCCATATGCCGTCGCATTCGGCTCTATACAAAACAAAGTACCCTTATCAAAGGAATACTTTCCCAACCTTCTAAATAGAGGCGTCACCTCTCTTACCGCCTCAGAAAATGTTCGGCTACCCTTAAGACGATTTTTGGGAGAACCAAAAACCAAGGCTTTACATCCAAAAGCACTACAAACATCAATGACTTTTTTAAGATAGTTGAATGTTATCTCTACCTCTTCATCGGAACCGAATATTTTCAGTTCCGGCTTACCAAAAAGCAAAGATTGCGCAGAAACAGGAGTCAGCCCACGACTCGATATACTTGCTTGCTTTAACTGCACCTCCTCCATACTAACTGACTCAAGGTCCGTCCAATATTTCGTAGGAGCTATCTCTAAAAAATCGAATTGATTTCTTTTTAAAACTTCAAAACAGGAATCTTCTGCATCTAAGGGCCATGCTATGTTAGATACGGCAAGTATCATTTTTTCTCCGCTTGGTAGCTCGCAACAAATAACTTCAGATCTTCTAAACACTGAGACTTAGAATATAAATATCCACTATCCCCGCCCCACTCTTTGTCGTATTTAGACCTGAAATCATAAGTAGCAGGAGCTGGCAAAACCTTGTTATCAAAATCTAAATCGAAACAGTATTTAATCAATTCCCCAACGGAAACAGGCTCTACTGACAAATTAATAAGAGGGATACCTTTCGTAATAACCGCTTTTATATCCTCGCAGATATATCCAAGATTATAGAACTGAAATAGGCCGCGCGAATCAATCTTTTGGGTTTGGTTGTTATTTAAAAAATCATATATGACGTTCTTTTTAATTCCTTTACCAAAAAGGCCCGGCAGACGCAGCACATGACAAGACTCAAAATGTCTCATACAGAAATCTTCAAGCCTTCCTCGATTTAAGCCATACGCATGATTGTTAAGATATTGAGTAGCATCCTCTTCGGATACTCCTTTCGGATCTTTATATACATCCACTGTTGAAATAAGAACAAAGGTCTTCGCCTTAACTGTCTTCAAGTTCTCAATAAGCAAATCTATATGATGACGATCTTGTTCTGGCTGTGAATTCGCAAGCCATTTCTCAGCCCTTGCGCCCGAAAAAACCAGAAGATCAAATTCCTTATCACGAATTTGCTCAAAATTCCTTGAGTTATAAAGCTCCTCAAAATTCATTCCCGAAAGAATGTTTCCCCCAACAAAACCAGTGTATCCCACCAATCCACTCGCCATATTAAACACCCTCCTTCGGGTCGAAAGCACCAAAACAAGCCTTAAGAAGAGTTTTCATTACAAGCCACTGTCCAGAAAATCCCGATATCTTCGTAGGGGGCTTTCCCGATGATGGATAAATCCTTTCAACTGGAATCTCTATAACATTAAATCCCAACTGAGCAGCCCTTATAGCTAAATAGTAATGCAGCTCATAGCGGGAAAATACATCACGAAACGGCTGCACCCCAGAATTCAAAATGAATTTTGATGAATATGCCCTAAACCCATTTGTCGTATCTGTATAGCGATACCGTGCAGCTATGGAAATTAACGGAGCATGAATTAACTTAATTGCCCAATATCGACTCAATGGAGTATTCCTGAGAACCCCTCCTGAAAGAAATCCAGATCCCTGAACATGATCATATCCATGTGCAAGCTTCTCCGCAAAATCGTTAATTGCATTTGGATTATCTTTGTTATTACCATCAATAAAAATATAACCTTCGTATCCCTCGGTAACAGCGTAATCTAAGGCCATTCTCATCTGAGCACTGAGCTTCCCAGATCCTGTCTTGACCAATTTTACGCGAACATGCATGCCAATAAGAAATGAATCATCCAAAGACCCGTCAGAGCTTCCACCATCTGCGATTATTACGTCAAATTTTTGAGATATCTCTTCCATTCGCGAAAGCTGCGTCTGAATACGCTCACCTTCGTTAATTACAGGAATAATAACACAATACTTCGATCTTTTTTTAAAGTACTGACTGATTTTGTAAGAGGGAACTTGCTTCATTTCACGACCATCCTATTCAGATTTAGATGAGGACAACACATTTACCGAGCTCGCATTAGCGATAACCCTGTTAGAGACAATCTCATCCGAAATCGAGTATATAGGTCTATTTCTAGATTCATCAAAAAGCTTTGCCAAGTATTCGCATAACACAGCGAAAACCATCCCAAAAACAAAAAAACCAGATGCAACAAAAATTGAAGTCGAACCCCACCCTGGCTGCACCACATCCTTAAATAACCAAATATTCATGACATATATTATATAACTTAATGAAGTAATAGACATCGATAGCGACGCCAACGCAGCCAAACGAAGAGGTCGAAGACTCTGGGATGTTACAATATCAATACTCAGTCTGGCCGATTCCCAAAATGAGCGATAAACTCTTCCATCTTTTTCAAGAGGAGAATAACCTATAAGTTTCAAAGGAATTCCTGTTTGGGCGGTAATCACCTTAAGAAAACGAAAGCGATCACCCGATCGCAGTATTTGAGCAACTGCTTGCCGTGGCAAAGCAACAAAGTAGGTAGTGTCCGAAGGAAGTCCTAGTTCTAACCAGCCATTTGCAAATCGATAAAAAACTCTTTTCATAAGTGTTTTTATGAGAAACTCGTGCTGCCCTCTTGGACGCTGCCCAACTCCGATATATCCCCTCCTTGCCACGGACACAAACTCTTCTAATTTTTCGGGAGGGTCAAAAGGAGGAAGACAAACTACCACAACATCTCCTATCGCACTCTCGAGTCCTGCAGTAATACTAACATCAACTCCTGAACTCTGCAGTAACCTCAACATTCTAACTCCTTCAGAGCCTTTCACAAATTGAATAACCTCGGATTCATCCCCAACATCGGCATCTTGCACTAAGATCAATTCGTATTGCTCATATTTGCGTGAAATTTCACCAAGTAGGCTCGACAGATAATTAATTACAACCTGA
>JANJTG010000139.1 GCA_024711265.1 Bdellovibrio sp.
GCGAAGTCCACGTGGCCAGAGAATTCTGTTAGGACGCGATGAAAAGGAGTTCCAGAGTTGAAGCCCTTATCCGTGGGTCGCACATCCATGTGAGCGTCGAAGTTGATCAGAACTGCATGATCTTTAAAAACATCCAGAAAACCCGCGCTGTCACAGTAACCATAATCGTGACCTCCCCCTAAAGAGATCCAATGTTTATTGGACTGGGCAAGAGAGCGGGTGATTTCCCGAGCCTTTTCATGTCGAGCTTCGAGAGGCTTTTCTTTGTCCACCATGTCTCCAAGATCCAGGATCTTGGGAAGACGAGAACTCGCTAAGTGCGGAGTCATTTTATAGAGATAAGTACGAACTTCGCGAGGAGCCGCCTGAGCCCCTGGGCGCCCGCCATTGAGGGTGATTCCCTCATCATCAGGAAAGCCGATCACGGCAAAATCAAAAGAGTGCTCTGCGATTTTGTGGAAGTCCCCTTTCGGGAAGATCTGGACGCATTCACCAAGACGAGGATCTTCTTTATCATTTTTGGTGAAAAGAAGATGTTTGTCGATGGGGTGAAGCCAGCTCATTATCGAATGTTGCTCCACTTGGAGAGGTGAAGAACCTTTGTGAGGCGTCCTGTCTCAGAATCATAGATTTTCATGGTAGCAGCCCCTTTGTTGAACTGAATCGTCGCAAAGGTTGTGCTTTTAGAGTCGGACAAGAAAAGAACCCACTCTTTACCTTCAGTGGGGGTTACGCTGTAGCGATAGTTGATAGGGTCAACAGTACGGTAGCTAGAGCCATTTTGGAAGTCTTTCAGAGAGATCGGATAAAAGCTTAAAGAGTTAAAGTCACGGACGGACATGATGCCCTCAGCGCTGTACCAGTGACCCAACATTTTGCGAAGGCCGACGTAGTCGACACTTTCAATGACGGCCGTGCATGTTTCGTTATCTAATGCGCCCGATGCGGTGACAGAATCCCCTGTAGAGAGCTTGCGAACGCTTTTGAACGCGTCTTCGGACTTGGTGTCGACGACATATCTTTTGCATGTTTGACCTGTGATTAAATAGACACCCGTGGAGTCTTTTTCTACTGTTCCTGTTATTGGAAGAGCAGAGAAAGCCACAGAAGATGCGGTCAAACTGAGGACGAAAAGCAATAATCTCATGCCCCACCTTTTTCCATGGCTCCGAAACCCGGTCAATAGTATTTCTACTCCATTTTGTGACAGATTGAGTCAACTGCTAAATTAAATAGCATTTCTCCATGCTTAGGGGTGCTGAGGCGGGGGTTTGAACCCATTCTTCCATCCGGAAAAACTTCACGGAACTCTTGAGGAGACATGGGCCAATGAGAACGCTCCGGGGTGGGTTTAAAATCCATCGCGGGGATGTCTTTGTAGGCCTCAGGATGGGTGAACATCGTGACCGAGATTTCTCCGCAAGTGGCGTGAAAACCATTTTCCTTTCCAAAGTGTTCAGCTTCATAAGCCGTAACTTCGGGAAGATGCCACCAATTGAACAACTTGATGTCGTAAGTTTCCTTGTCTTGTTTTGCTTGGCAAAAGGCGGTGGTCAAAGGGGCAATGTTTCCTCCGTGGCCGTTAATAAAGGTGAACTTATTAAACCCGTGGCGTCCCAGGCTTTGAATGATTTCGGTGATGACCTGAATGTAGGTCATTGGTGAGAAAGTGATTGTTCCGGGGAATGCCATATGATGAACGGCCATGCCGAAGCAAAGCGGAGGCGCCACCAGTGTCTTTGTTTTTTCGCCAACCGCTTTTGCGATTTCCCACGCGGAAAGATAATCAATCCCGATTAAGCCTGTGGGACCATGTTGTTCCGTGGATCCCACGGGGATGATGATGTGCTTTTTCGTTTTTAGATAGTCTGCGATTTGTGGCCAGGTTTTTTCTTGAAGATTCATCGACATTTCTTGCTCCAGTCCCCCTAGCACACATAAGATAGTCTTAAATGTCTATCGATAACGGAACTTGTCAGCTTTCTTTTCCCCTGCGCGGAGAGATTCCTTCCGCTGAAACACTTATTGTGCGCGATATCGATATTGTCGGCGCGGGGTCTTTGCGTCGTCATCAGTTAGAAGAGTTGCAAAAAACAAAAAACATTATCTTGTACACGTACGAAGAGAAGATTCCGTCTTCGGTGTTTGCAATTTATCAGGTGGAGATTCTTCGCACTTTGCAGTGGTTGCGGCCGGTGAAAACAGAGCGAGGACCAGCTTTGAATCTTACTGAAGAACAAAAAGGGCTTTTTAGCCGGATTTTTCCCGAGACGGAAAAGTCGTTGGGGTCCTTTGCCGCGAAGGTGCGCGATGAATATCTTCAGGATATGGAATGGAGCAGTTGGCTTTTGCAGGATCATTGGCGCTATTTTGTGGGCTACCTTCGTCAGAAATTTCCAGAGAATCGAGCTTTGCTTGAATTAGCGCATTGGGAGTGGACTCAAGCATGGATTGAGGTTCAGCCATTTGAGATGATAAAACCCGAGGCTGACCTCGTGACTGTGAACCCCAGTCTGCAAGTGGTGTCTCTTTCTACGAACAATCCTGTGTTAAAGCGAGACAAAGGTTTGTACGCTTTTGTTTATAGTGCCGAGAAATCCACTGTGGTGGAAAGGCAACTTGATGTTTATGAGGCGCAAATCATCGACTTATTACAAGAGGATAGGAAGTACACACCAACTCAGTTGGTCGAGATGGCGTGTCTCTGTGACGAAATTACACCTCAACTATCATCTGTAGAGTGGGAAAAAAAGTTCTTATCGCTCCGCCAGGACGCTATAATCTTCTCTGTATAGCGATAAGGAATTTCAAACTAACAAGGAGTGTGAGTATGAAGAAAAATATCCTGGCCTTAGCAGCTCTTCTTATAACTAGTGCGATGGCGTCTTTTGCGCAAGCCCGCGGCAGCGCGAGTGGCGTGATGTTGACGGCGAATGCTTTTATGTACAATACCACCATTGAAACTGCTTCCGGAAAGGCAGACTCAAAATCAAGCATTTACGACTTAAAGTTGGGATATCTCACGGGGAGCGGTTTGTATTTGGGAGGTATTTACAGTATTCGCAATCAGAGTGGCGCCTCCTCAAGTGATGGGAAGGCGACCGGGGCCTCCTTAGGATACGTTGGGTCTAGCGGGTTCTTTTTGAAAGGACATTATATTTTGACTGCTGAAAACGATGTCTATAAAGAGGGAACCGGATTTCAGGGTGATTTTGGTTATCTGACAAACGTCACTGGTGCCTTTATTGTCGGGGTTGAACTGACCTATCGTACAATTGAATACAAAAAGAGCGATGCAGATCCTTCATTCACCAAGCTCAAACAAGACGAACTCTTCCCAATGTTAACCGTAGGTTTTGTATTCTAAGTTGAAATCTCAGGAGAAGTTTAAATAAAAAAGGACGCCCGTGGGGCGTCCTTTTTTTGTCTAGAGACCTTTAAGGATCTCATTTAAAAATTGAATATGTTGCAGGGGATGTTTGCCGACGTGATCGATCATCATCTTTTTTGCGGCTTCCGCTTTGGGAACACCTTCAAAAGTAATCAGGCGATCCATGGCATTGGCGGAGGAAACTAATATAGCCAAAGGATCCTGATCTTTTTCTCTAAGCCCTTTGGGGCCCGCACCGTTAATGGTTTCTTCGTGTTGCGCGATGATGTTGATGACCGTTTGATCAAAGTGCTTTTTATCTTGAACACGGGCGGCCCCTTCGGTGGGATGTTTGCTCCACAGCGCTTTGTCTTCTGGGCTCATGGCATCCAAGGGTTGGCTGAGATTCAAAGTGGTATTGTGGTGTCCGTAATCGTGCAGAAGTGCGCCCAGGGTCAAGAGTTGAGTTTTCTTGGGATCATTGATGCCTAACTTTTGCGCCAGTGCAATGGAAAGGGTCGCTACAGTTACGCCATGATGGGCGATATTTTTATCGGCATTTTCGATATTCATGACCGAGCCCAGAGCGCTGGCATTGCTCATAATGAAATTTACGTATTTGCCAGCAGCATCCTTGGCGTAATTGTAGGATTCGACGTTTTCAGGGTTTTCGAAAACTTCTTCTGTGTTGCTTTGTTGAGAACCCTGAATGATCTCGGCGCGCGTTTGAATATCTTTATTAGAAGAGTCGTC
>JANJTG010000441.1 GCA_024711265.1 Bdellovibrio sp.
GTGGGACCAGGGCAGCGTAACGCACGTTCCGGCCTACCAGACGCCGCGCGTGTGGAAAATCGGCAGCGGCGATCAGTTCGCGGCGGTCTTTGCCGAAGGCTGGATGGAAGCGGGTCTGTCAGCCCATGAGGCGGCTGAACGCGCATCGCGTGCCACCGCGTATTTTTGCACGCACCGCGGATTTCCGACGCCAGCCAAGCTGGATGCTTTTAAGCCCGAGCCCTTACCAATCTCCGAGCATTGGCGTGCGGGCGGCCGGCGTCGCGTCTATCTGGCCGCGCCGTTTTTTACCTTGGGCGAGCTCTGGGTCGTGGAGCAGCTGCGGCAGTATCTGTTGGAGATGGGGCTTGAGGTCTTCTCGCCGTATCACGACGTCGGCTACGGCAGTGCTGCCGAGGTCGTACAGCACGACCTCAAGGGAATCGAGGACTGCGACCTGATTCTGGCCGTCGCCGACGGCACCGACTGCGGCACGATCTTCGAGGTCGGCTACGGCCGCGCGCGGGATCGCCCCGTCATTGTCTATACCGAGAACCCGAAAGCCGAGGATCTCAAGATGATGGACGGGTCGAATTGCTCCATCACGGACGACTTCGTCAGCGCGGTCTATCGGACCGTGTGGACGGCAGCGGCGCAGTGAAGCGCGCGCTGCTCCTCTCGGGCGGTATGGACTCCACGGCACTGGCCTGGTGGCAGCGGCCGCAGATCGCCATCACGATCAATTACGGCCAGCGGGCCGCGGCCGCCGAACTCCGAGCGGCGCGAACTGTTGCGAGCCGCCTCGGGATCGATTGGCATCCGGTTACGCTCGATGCGCGCGCTCTCGGCTCAGGCGATATGGCCGGCACCCCCGCCGACCCCCTTGCACCCGCCAGCGACTGGTGGCCCTATCGAAACCAGCTTCTGGTGACGATTGCGGGCATGCAGGCAGTCCGCCTTGGAGTGGGCGAGCTGATGCTGGGCACCGTCGCCACGGACAGCCAGCATGCGGACGGCCAGCCGGCGTTCGTCGCTGGCATTGACGCCTTAATGAGGGTGCAAGAAGGTGCGCTTCGCGTCAAAGCACCCGCGATCGAGCTGACCACTGTCGAGCTCGTCCTAAAAAGCCAGATCCCGCGCGACCTCTTGGCATGGGCGCATAGCTGCCACAAGGCGGATGTAGCCTGCGGTCAGTGCCGCGGCTGTAACAAATACTTCGA
>JANJTG010000183.1 GCA_024711265.1 Bdellovibrio sp.
AATGCGATTCTTAAAGAGAAAAAGATCTCGGGTGAAGTGAGTCTGGTGCGTGATACTTCACGGCCCATTCAGCTTAACGTTTATGACGTGAAAGAATCCATTCTTATCGGGATCTTCCTATGTGTGATCGTGGTGTTTTTCTTCTTGGGATCGGCACGTTCGACTTTTATCACCGCGATGGCGTTACCGAACTCATTGCTGGGTGGTTTTGTCATTATGTATGCGATGGGATTCACCATCAACCTGATGACCTTGTTGGCGCTTTCATTGGCGGTCGGTCTTCTGATCGATGATGCCATTGTGGTGCGGGAAAACATCTTCCGCCATCTTGAAATGGGAAAGAAACCCAAAGATGCGGCTTTGGATGGAACCAAAGAGGTTGCCATGGCCGTTATCGCGACGACACTCGTGGTGATAGCCGTGTTCGGTCCGATCTCATTCCTTCAAGGTATTGTGGGGCAGTTCTTTAAGCAGTTCGGACTGACCGTGGTTTTCACAATGTTGATCTCGTTATTTGATGCCTTCACGGTGGCTCCGATGCTTTCAGCTTATTTGGCTCACCCTGATGAGCATAATAAAGGGACTGGAATTATTGGAAGGATGTTGGCGGCTTTTGATAGATTCCAAACGTGGTTGGAAGATATTTATGAGACGGCCCTTAAGTATACGCTGCATAATCCTAAAAAGATTTTGGTCGGCGGCACTTTGATCTTCTTTAGCTCTTTGGCGACGATCGCATTTATTCCAAAGACGTTCTTACCATCCCCTGATAATGGGGAGTTTATGGTTAACATCGAGCTTCCCGTGGGATCTTCCTTGATGGCGACTAGCTTATTCACGGAGAAGATTGAAAAGATTTTTGATGGTGACCCCGCGGTTGATATCGTTTTGACGATTGTTGGTAATACCAACAATGAGTCCAATAAATCATCATTGTTCGTGCGATTGGTTGAGCGTAAAAAGCGCAGTATGTCGACAACAGACTACAAAGAAAGCGTTCGTAAAAAACTGAAAGAGTTCGATGGGCAAGCCATCGTATCTTTGGGGGACATCGACGCTGTGAACTCGGGACAAAAACCATTGAACGTGAATATTCAAGGTGAAAATCTGGAAGAACTGAACGCCTATGCCCAAAAAGTCGTAGAGCGTATTAAAAAGATTCCGGGCCTTGTAGATGTTGATACGAACTTCCGATCCGGAAAACCGGAGTATCACGTGATCTTCGATCGCAAAAAGTCCGAGGCGTTGGGGGTTTCTACAGTGACTGCGGGGGCAGAGCTGCGCAATCGTACGGAAGGGAATGAGAATGCCATTTTCCGTGAAAATGGGATCGACTATAAAATTCGCATCCGCTTCGAAGAGGCTTTCCGTGATCTGCGCACGCAGTTTAATTCGACGTTTGTGCCTAATGCCAATCATAATATGATTCCGCTGACTCGTATTGCGCAAGGGGAAGAAACGTTCGGATATTCTCAGATCAACCGTCAGAACAAGGGACGTTATATTCAGATTTCTGGGAACTTGGCTAAAGGGGGTGCTTTAGGAACCATTTCCGCAGAGATTGAAAAGGTGATCAAAAACGAGATTCCGCCTCCGAAAGGGATTGATTATAAATTCCAAGGGCAGGCTGATGACTTTAAAGAGCTTATCGAGAATATGTTGTTGGCGATTTTCCTAGGTGTGACCTTCATCTATCTTGTTTTGGCAAGTTTGTATGAAAGTTTCATCACACCGTTTTCGATTCTGTTGGCCTTACCACTGGCAATGACAGGAGCGTTCTTGGCGTTGTTGGTTTTTGGTAAGACAATTGATATCTTCTCGTTGATCGGTATCGTCTTGCTTCTGGGAGTTGTGGCGAAGAACTCTATCTTACTTGTGGATTATACGAATCAATTGATCCACGAAGGACTGGAGCGAAATGCGGCTCTTTTAAAGGCCTGTCGCACGCGTCTTCGTCCGATTTTGATGACGTCCTTGGCTTTGATCGCCGGGATGATTCCGATTGCTATTGGCTTGAATGAAGCCTCTGCGATGAGAACGTCCATGGGGATAGCGATCATTGGGGGACTGTTGAGTTCAACACTCTTAACTCTTTTGATTGTTCCTGCGGCCTTCGGTTTTATCGAGGACTTCAAAGCTTGGTTCCGCAGAAAACTTGCGAAACTCAGCGGTTACCAACCTTAAGAGTACACACCGCGGAAGCTGCGAATTTCAGCAAGCTTCCGTTCGAAAGGGGCCCAGTCGTCATTGTCGGCGATGGGCTTCCATAAAGACTCTAACTCATCGATAAGAAGTGAACACGCCGTCTCGTTTTTAAAGTAGGGATGTTGGGCTTTTTCTTCTGAAACGATTTCAAAACAATCCAAAGTGTCGTGAAGCTTTTTGAAGGACTCTTTAGTGTATAGATTTTTCTGGGGCGAACGAGTCAGTCTCTCTGGCTGTCCGCCTGAATTCAGATCAAAGAATGTCTGTTCAAAATGTGACTTTTCTTCTTCCATGAATTGGAAGAGTTGTGTGATCAAAGCGACATTCAGTTCCCAGGCCTGGGTGGGCTCTTGAAACGGGTTTTTGAGATTAAGTCTTTTCAAGGCATAACGATGGACTTGGGAGGTGAAGACCTCGCCAAAGTCTTCGAAGATCTCATCCAGAGGAAGTTCGGGGAAGGCGGTCTTTAGCGCCGCTCCGAGCTGATAGAGGTTCCACAGAACGCTGGCAGGTTGACGGCCAAAACAGTAAAGGCCGGTCTGATCAAAGTAGGCGGCCGTAAAGCGGGGATCGTAAGTGGGAAGAAAACGGTAGGGAC
>JANJTG010000469.1 GCA_024711265.1 Bdellovibrio sp.
GCGCCAGCTCGCAGGCGGGCACGCTGCGCATCATCACCAACAAGGCCGACCCGAGCGGCTTCGAGGCCGGCTACACCGTGGGCCTCGATTCCACCAGCAACGGCGGCATGGGCCACGTGGCCGAAGGCTTCGTGAACATCCCGATGGGCGAAAACGCCGCCATCCGCCTGGTCGGCTGGAAGGAGAAGGAGGCCGGTTACATCGACAACGTCTCCGGCAGCCGCACCTACCCGTCCTGGGACGCCGACTCGGGCGGCAACGGCACCGAGTTCAACGACGACCTGGCCGGAAAGGACTACAACGACATCGACACGATGGGCGCGCGCATCGGCGCGGTCATCAA
Source organism: Bdellovibrio sp. (assembly GCA_024711265.1). Classification (GTDB taxonomy): domain Bacteria; phylum Bdellovibrionota; class Bdellovibrionia; order Bdellovibrionales; family Bdellovibrionaceae; genus Bdellovibrio. Next base: position 344 of record JANJTG010000469.1, read on the forward strand.
CCTCAACGACAACTGGACCATCAGCCCCACCGTGATGCACCAGCGCACCGAGGCCGGCGGCTTCTTCGCCTTCGACCCGGTGGTGGGCGACCTCGAGGTCACCCACTTCAACCCCGAATACTCGGACGACCAGTGGACCCAGGCCGCGCTGACGATCGAGGGCAAGATCGGCAACTTCGACGTGACCTACGCCTTCGCCCACCTCGACCGCGACGTGGACGGCGCCTCGGACTACAGTGACTACGCCTTCTGGTACGACACCCTGGCGGGCTACGGCGCCTACTTCTACGACAACGACGGCAACCTGTGAACCCCTCGCAGTTCATCCGCTTCCGCGACCAGTACAAGAAGGCCAGCCACGAAATCCGCATCTCCTCGCCGCAGGAGAACCGCATGCGCTTCGTCGGCGGCTTCTTCTTCCAGCAGCAGGACCACGACATCCAGCAGCGCTACATGATCATGGACATCGCCGACGCGATCTCCGTGACCGGCTGGCCCGACACGATCTGGCTGACCAAGCAGTTCCGCGAGGACGACGACCAGGCGGTGTTCGGCGAAGTGAGCTTCGACTTCACCGACCGCCTGACCGGCACCCTGGGCGCCCGCCACTTCCAGGCCGACAACAGCCTCAAGGGCTTCTTCGGCTACAGCGCGGGCTACAGCAGCGGCACGGGCGAGGCGGCCTGCTTCGACCAGGCAGACTTCAACGGCGCGCCCTGCCCCAACCTCGACAAGAAGGTCGACGAGTCGGGCACCATCGGCAAGGCGAACCTGACCTTCCAGGTGGACGACACCAAGATGGTCTACGTCACCTGGTCGGAAGGCTTCCGCCCGGGCGGCATCAACCGCCGCGGCACGCTGCCGCCCTACCTGTCGGACTACCTGACCAACGTCGAGATCGGCTGGAAGACCACCTGGGCCGACAACCGCTTCTCGTTCAACGGCTCGGTGTTCCGGCAGGACTGGGAGGACTTCCAGTTCTCGATCCTGGGCGCGAACGGCCTGACGGAAATCAAGAACGCCAACCAGGCGCATGGCAGCACGAAGTGGACGACGTCGTCGTACCAGGCGAAGCGGTTGAAGAAGTCGAACAGGTTGCCCCAGGCCTGGATCGACATCCCCGCCACGACCGCGAGGTCGAAC
>JANJTG010000217.1 GCA_024711265.1 Bdellovibrio sp.
ATGAAGCCTGATTTCTTCCTGAACAGTTATAATGTTGATAAATTTAGAAGAAGCATTGATAAAAGATTCTCATCCAGTTTTTCAAGAAGGGTTCAGTTGTGAAGATTCTAGTTTTTGGAGCAAACTCCACTATTGCAAAAGAGCTGCAGAAGATTTGGGCAGGGCAGGGGCATTCAATGGTTCTTGTCGGGCGAGATAGTGAAAAGCTTTCTCGAGTTGGACAGGATCTAAAGGTTCGTGGTGCTACACTGGTGGAGACAGTAGAAAAAGATCTTTTGGATTTTTCGGATGCGGATAAATTTATCGAGGCTCTTTGGGAAAATTACGACGGGTTTGATCTAGTTTTTATGGCCCAAGGGATCCTTGGTGATCAAAGGGAAGATGAAAAGTCCGCTGAAAAGTCCCTGAGAATTCTAGAATCGAATTTTATTTCGCACGCTGCTTTTTTGACTCCACTGGCGAATCTATTTGAAAAAGCAGGTCAAGGTACTCTGGCGGTCATCACTTCCGTGGCTGGCGATCGAGGCAAGCAATCCAACTATATCTATTGTGCCGCCAAAGCTGGAAAAATTGCTTTTTTATCCGGGTTGAGAAATCGTCTTTACTCAAAAGGAGTTCATGTCATTGATCTTCGTTTGGGGTTTGTTGATACGGCAATGACAGCTCAATTCAAAAAAGGAGCCCTTTGGGCGAAGCCTGAATCTGTTGCAAAGGCTATTCACTCTTCTATCGAAAATAAGGAAGATGTCGTTTATTTGCCGAAGATTTGGTTCTTTATTATGATGATTATACGTAATATCCCTGAGGTTCTCTTTAAAAGATTGAAGCTTTGATCTGGTTATGAAAAGTAATATTTTATTGTTCGTTCGAATTCTTGTTATTGTCTGCACTCCAAGTCTCTGTTTAGTTTTTCTAAAGGGCGACGTGGGCACGATGGTGCGCTTTTTTCCTGACGATGCCTTTTACTACCTTCAAATTGCATGGACTTGGGCTAAAACGGGCCTGGTTAGCTTTGATGGAGTTAATACGACGACGGGCTTTCATCCGCTTTGGTTGGTGGTCTCCGGTTTGGGAATGCTATTCGTAGACAAAACGATGGCCTTACCCGTGTTTTTCTTGTTTAACTCAATAAGCCTAGCACTGAGTCTATTTGTTTTGCTGAAGACTCTTTCTCGGGACAAGAGGGCTCGAATGCCTCTATGGATCGTCGGTGTTATGGTGTTACCCATCTTTAATTTCTATATGTTCACCAACAGCGGGATGGAAAGTGCTCTGTTGATACTGTGTTTTTCGGTCTTCTTTGCATTTTATGTAAGAGCTCATTTGAAGTCTCAAATAGGTATGTTGGATGCTTTTTTTATTGGAGCTCTGGCCGGGATCGTGACGCTATCAAGACTTGATGCGGTCATTGTTCTTTTAATATTTGGGTTTCATTTCCTGGTTTCTATGATTCGGGAAAAGAGGTTGAATCTTCTCGTTCCCGCAATCGGAGGGACTGTCCTTGTTCTTTTGCCATATTTTCTTTGGATGTATCAGGTTCAGGGAAGTTTTGCACCCATCTCGTCTATCGCAAAATATGACCGAGTCAGATGGAGTACGGATGAAATATTCCGGTCTTTGACGGGAGGCAATGCCCTAGGTTATGTCCTTTTGTTTTTTGCGCCTATTGTGAATGTGATTACGCTTTTCGTAAAAACGAAAAGAGGCGATAGGCAGAGTGCAGACTTAGTGAGGCTGTCCGCTGTCGGAGGGCTAGCTTATTGGGCTTATGTTGTTTTTATTTCCCATGAACCTTATCGCTGGTACCTTAATCTTCCAAATGTCATCGCATCTATTAATGTCATTTGGATCCTTCTTTGCTACGACTTAAGAAAATATATGCCGACAAAGGCCGTGGTGCCACTTGCGATGGTAGTCAATACCGTCTTCTTGTTCGGATGGGCACGAATGGAGACGACGTCCTTCAATCTCTATCAGATGACAGAAGAAATTAATAGAAAGATTCCCTCATCGGCAGTGCTTGCGACCAATGATGCCGGTGTGGTCGGTTACTTTGCGTCTATGAGAGTTCATAATCTGGATGGCCTTGTGAACAGCTTGGAGAATTGGAAATCCTATTTAAAAAAGGCCAATTATGCAGGTTACTTTGAAAAGTATCACGTTGACTACATGCTTGTAAGGACAGAGTTTTTGCAAAAAGAAAATATTAGAGACGTTAAAATTTATCCGTCACAAAGTATTGAAAACTGTGAACGTCTGATTGTGAATCGATTTGGCGAACAGGTTTTATGTAAGGTGTCAGCAAACTGAAAATTATGTAGTTCTTTTTGTTGACCACTTTCCCTTAAGTCTCAACGCAGGTTTTTCCACGTATCGCCAAGAAACAAGAGACAGAGGGATGACGATAGCCATTGTCAGAAAGAACAAAACAATGGGGCTTTGCGTGGTTTGAGTATAGATAAGAGTTTGCTGTACCGGAAAAGACAGAACATAGATTGCATAGGAAAGATCGTCTTTAAAGTTTAAATGCGAAACATAAAGTTTAGGATGAAAGCCGACAACGAAGGCGACATATCCCAGTGATAAGAATTTAAGATAAGAGTGTTCTAACCAAAAGCTCAAAAGAAGGGCTGCCGCTCCAAAAATGATGCTAATGGGAATTTTTTCTTTGAATAGATAGAACAAGGCCCCCATGCAAAAACAAGCGGCTAAATTCAAATAAGAAAAATTAAAGCCACTGAAATCAAATAAAATAGGGAAGACGTATTCACCCATGAATGAAATCTGAAAATAGGTTAAAAGGGCGAGGAGCGCGAACAAAAGTAAAGTCCAAAGTCTTCTTCTTAGAAATCCCAATAGGCCAAGTGCTAATATAAAAAGATACATTCTGAATTCGACGGGCAAGGTCCACAGAGACCCATTGGCGGCGGTCAATGGAAGACCGGGAAAGGCTTCGGAGTAATGGTAGAACTTAAAGACTGTCGCACTAAGCAGGTAGCCGATGTTATTAAGGTCAAAGAAGAGGAAAATCCCCTGACTTTTCACAAAAAGACCGACAAGCAGGATCGTGATTAGATTTGCATAAAATTGCCGTGGAAAAATTCTTAGAAATCGAGCTTCAATAAAACTCTTCCATTTTGGATTTTTAATATAGCTCTGGGTGATTAAAAAGCCTGATAAACAAAAAAAGACGGCAACGGCCATGCTGCCAAAATAACCCAGATTGATATTACCCCAATATCCGTCTTTCCCGGAAATTAAGGGGAAGCTGTGGCTAAATGTGACTGATATGGCCGCAAGAACTCGTATCAAATTCAGATTGTTATGTCTGGAAGTTGTATCGAGTTTACTAAGCGTCATGGGATTCCTTCAGCGAATTCACTTCTTTTGCAAGTTTGGATCCTAATCCCCATTTATAATAGAATCGCAGTCCAGACTTTAGGTGAATCCAGAAAAGGCGCCAGTTGCGATGACTGTCTCGAGCCCATTTGTGAACGACATGGACATTGGGTAAAATAATACTTTTTCCCTTCAGGAAGGATCGTAAAGAAATATCGTAGTCTTCAAAATACAAAAAGAAGGAGTCATCAAAACCAGATATTTCCTTGTAGTGATCTTTAGAAAAGAACATAAAACAGCCACTTAAGATTGGGAGCGCAAAGGGCCCACCTTTAGATCGAGGGCCGACTAGGTTTTGCGGTGGCTGCTGAACCTTTAAAAATCTTAGAGCGAGGGAGTAAATATAATCCCAAAAAGACGGTAGTAATTTGTGTACTTCGTGAATAGCTCCATCTGTTCCTTTGATGAGGCAACTCGCCAAACCTAATGTTGGATGGCTATCCAAATAGTTCACAAGGGTGGGTATGGTTTCAGGTGGAATTTCAAGATCTGGATTGAGGATGCAGAAATAATCAAATGGCTCAGCGACTCTTTTAAAGATTTCATTATGTCCACGGCCATATCCAAGATTTCCCGGAGACTTGTAGTAATGTAGTTGGCCTGAAAAGTCCTTGAGTAGAGTAGAGCTAACTTTATCTTCTGGTGAGTTATCCCAAATATATACCTTGGCCTCTGGTGAGGAAGTCAAGAATGTCGAAATCGTCGTTTTAAGAACATCCAGTTTGGGATTAAAAACAACAATAGATCCGATGACCGTTTTCATTTAATCAACCTCTAGGATTTCCGGCAGAAGTACGTCGCTTGAATAAAAAAACGATCAGTGTCAGTATAACACATACTGTGAAAAGAATCAGGACGAGAGACATGGAGCGAAGTTCTCTAAGTTGAAGACTGCTAGCGATAAGACCAATACTCACGAAGTATAGTGCAATAGATATTTGAGTGTGACTCCAGCCTAGATCCAAAAGCATGTGGTGAATATGTCGTCGATCGGCGCTGAATGGATGTTTCTTTTTAAGGATGCGCTGAAAGAACACTCGAGTCATATCGAAAAGCGGAATGAGAACAGCCGCGACAGCGACTCCGGGAGCTGCCTTGATATAGTAAGGGGACGTCTCCATGCCCGGAACCCGATTGTTTTCGATAAATTTAATGGCAAGAATCGAGATAATAAATCCGATCATCATGGAGCCGGTATCGCCCATAAAGATTTTACCGCGATGGAAGTTGAAAAATAGGAATCCCAGAAGGGCCCCGGCTAAAGAGAAACTCAGAATGCTGAGGGAGGCTGCTTCAGTTACGTAAAACCAAATTCCAAAAAATATACTCGCAATAAAACCTAAGCCACCGGCTAAACCATTGACTCCGTCGATGAGATTAAAAGCATTGATAAGACTGACAATGACCAGGAAAGTAACGAAAATCCCAACGATCGGTGGGATGTCAGTTACACCAAACATTCCCCAGAGGTTGGTCAGATAAAGCTGTCCCATGACGGTGATAAGAAGGGCACTGACCATCTGGACTGCTAATTTTTTCATTGGAGTGAGAAGTAAAATATCGTCTTTAATTCCGGCAAAAAAGAGAAGGATAAGGCCGGAGGTCATGAATTTAATCTCATTGGGGGCCGAGATGTAATCATTGAAAAAAGAAAAAGAGAAGACCGTGCCCGCAAAAATAGCAATTCCCCCAAGAGTTGGAGTTCGACTGCTGTGCAGTTTACGATCGGAGTCAGGCTCATCCATAAGATGCTTGAGGTCGGCCACCTTGATGATGGCGGGGATGGCAACAAGCGCTACAACCAAAGAAACAAAAAATGGCCAGATAATATTCAAAGTCATATCGAAGTTATAAACTAGTATGCTCCCCAGTAAAATGCGATATAAATGCTCGCTGATGCTGCGTGGCACAGCGCAGGAATTTGTAATCGCCTTAATCGGTAATGACGTTGAATATTTAGAGTGATAAAAACAGTGAATGAATAATTACAAGTTGACCGATTATGCTCTCGTTTTTGTTTGGGCATTGATTCTAACGTCGCTTTTTCTTTTAAAAGATCCTTGGAATAGTGACCTGCTTGTTCCTGAAATGGTCTGGCGGGACATTCAGAGCGGGCTCTCGTTGAGCGGATGGCACTTCT
>JANJTG010000195.1 GCA_024711265.1 Bdellovibrio sp.
CCAATGACTTTTTTGCCCGTTACGGTGGTGAAGAGTTTGTGCTTTTACTTTCAGGTTCGCCATCAAAAACAGCCGTGGAAGTCGGCGAGCGTATTCGTCAAACAATCGAAACCCATGAATTCGTTTTTGAAGGCCGTAAGATTCCGGTGACGATTTCTGTGGGAGTCGCGACGAGGCTCCCCAACGAGAGCGAGTGGACGCAGATCTACGAGCGCGCGGATAAAGCCCTCTATCAATCCAAGCAGAGTGGACGTAACCGTGTGACGGTTGCTGGATAAAATCTACCCCTTGGCTGGGTGAGATAGTTTCCGCTTGCCATCTTTTCTCGCGCATCAAGCCATAAGAACTTCTTATGGTTAACATAACGGAATGCGCAATTCATAAGATATTTCATATATTTAGGGCCACTTTGGCCCTCTGCTTTTCGGCACCATCGTTGCATTTACGAAACATTGTAGGCACCGCGGGTTTGGGGGTGAATTTACCGAGGGCTGAGGGGGGCGAAATGGCCTTTCTGGGAAAAAAATTCAGAACGTTAACCGAATTTAGACAGAAACGAGTCATAGTATGGAGAGAGATCTAAATGTAACGGATCTTGAACTGGTAGAAAAAGTGAAGTCTGGTGACAGACGCTCTTTTTCCGAACTCGTGAAACGACATCAAAGAAGTGTGCTGCGGTTGAGTTTGAGGTTTGTAAAGGATATGGACACGGCGGAGGATGTAACGCAAGAAGCGTTCATCAAAGCTTACGAGAAGTTGAACTCCTTTGAGGGGCGCGCTTCTTTCAAGAGCTGGTTGTTCCAGATTGCTGTGAATACAGCACGGAATAAAATCCGCGAGTGGAAAAGAGACACTGTAGATATCGACGATGTTCAGTTGGCAGTGGATGCCGAAGCTGAAACAACCCTGGTCCATACTGCGGTGGCGGATATCCTATCCAAGGAAGTGGATAAATTGCCTCTAAAACAAAAAACAGCGTTGGTTCTTCGTGTTTACGAAGACCTTAGTTTCAACGAGATCGCTGATATCATGGAGTGTCCTTACGACACCGCGAAGGCGAACTACCGCCACGCGCTCATGAAGCTTCGTCAAACTTTTGAGCAACAATCGGAACTCAAAAATTGGACTGAAGAGATTGGTGGTTTCTTTATGGAAGTTAACCAAAGATTTGCGGAAGCAGAGGGATAATCAATGGATCGCAAAGACCCAATGGATCGCATGGACAAAGTACGCAAAGGGCTCAAAGCCGCTGACGATCTGGAGTTGCCGATGAATGATGATTTTTTTGATCGTCTTCATGACAAAATCATGGCGGAAGTCGATAAGACTGAAATCGCTCCGGCCCCTATGTTGGTGACGCCAAGAAATCTGCTTCGAGCTCATTGGAGAGGATGGCTTTATCCGGCAGGCGGTGTAACATCCCTTTTCGTTCTGGCGTTTTTATTGATGCCTCAGGTGTCAAAAGTAAACCAGTCGATGCAGCGAGTAGGACTGTTTAGTGATGGCCACGAGCGTATTGTTGCTGAGGCTTTATTGTCCCCAGAGGACCTGTCCCAGACTTTAATCAGCACGCAGAGCGAATCTGACTTTTTTATGGACGTAGCTCGCGAATCATTCGAAAATTTATCAGTATCTAAATTCAATAAAATCATGGGTGAAAGCGCTCGCTAGTCACCCACATCGGGTGATAAAAGTGCGCTGGATAGTAATTTTCATTTTAGCTGGGGTTCTTTGTGGACCTATCAACCCTGCGGTTCACGCAGCGGAAAAACGCAATCAATTGGAAGAGCTTCTAATTTGGAAAATGAGTGATGAATTGAAGCTCAATCCCGTGGAAGAGAAGAAATTTACCGAGATCGTTAAAAGCTTAAATACCAAAAAAGCCGAACTGAGTCAGAACCTTCAGTCCTCCATTGATAAAATGAGTAAGGCCTCTTCACCCAAACTCAAAGAAGAAGAACTGACTCGTTACCGCAAGGTTCTGCAGAACTACAGTCGTATGGCAGAAGAAGAGTTTGATCGTTTGAAGCCTCTTCTGGGGGCCGAGCGTATGGCTCAATATTTGATGATTAAACAAGATCTTACCAATCGAATCAAAACGATGTTGGCGAATCCAGAAAACAACGGCAAGGGAAACAAGACACTTCCCCAGCCGAAGTTGATCGAAGAAAAATAGTTTTAGCGAGTTTTGGAAAGACCGGTGCGAACGATGGCAAGATCTGCTGATTTCTTCGCTAATTCCAGAACTTGATCTTTATAGAGTGATGCCAACTTATCTGGCGTAAGACGTGAGGCTTCGCGACAGGTGCGACCCGTGCGAAAAGCCAGATCCGCTGGTGTCAACGTGGTGCGTGTTTCAACTTCTCTTGTTTTCACATTCCACAAGACGGCTCTCATTAGAAAATAAGCTTCGAGATCGCCCTTGGTTGCCTCAGCTTGGCAAAGCATTCCGTAACCAGCCCGATAGGCTGCGAAATTTTCATCACCCATCGGGTGAATGACGAAGAGATATTGAGCGCCCTGTTTTTCCGCTTGAGATAAGAAGTATTGCTCTAGGCCTTGGTATCTATTTCCTAAATAGATATCTTTGAGGGCCCGTGCTTCATTTTTTCCCTGTTGAACAATGGTGGAATCAACCTCAAGAGCAAAGGCCTTCTTATTCATTCCTTTAAAGGAATTGAGCAGTTCCGTCGTGATCGTATTGTTGATCGACCACGTGGTCACATCCGCGGTGTCCTCCTTCGCCTTTGTCACAGGGGCGTTCAGATATTTTATGGGAAGAGCGTCGTCAAAAACAGAAACCACACTGATGTTGTCGACAGAGTCCAATTTATTTTTCGTATCTGAAGTGGTGGCACAGCTAGCCAAGAAAGTGGCGACAAATAGAAAGAAAAGATGTTTCATCACGATGATCCTCCGGACATCTAAGAAGATACGCAGTTTCCCAGCAGAAGTCTACAGGACCGGCTTCCAGGTTGCGATGAGATCCTTTAAACTTTGCGCGGGATCTTTGGCGCCTTCGAAGGATTTGCATTTTTCAATGAAACGCGAATAGTCCTGCCCCAAAAGATCATAGAGTTTTTCAAAGTCTCCCAGGTCTTGCATATAGGTCTTGTAGACCAGCAGGCGAGCGTTATTGAGCTTGAGTTCCGAAAATTTATCGAAAGCATCCGTCTTGAGTTGCGGCTTCAGTTTTTGGAGGAAGTGCTCCTGGATCTGTCGGATTCGTTCGGTCCGTTTTTCCTCGGAGCGTGCTGTTGCCGGAAGCTCATTGTACCACTTTTCCAGGTCGTTTAATTCTGAAGAGATAAAAAGAGAAAAAAGTTTATTATCCTCGTTCTCTTGTCGGATTCTCTTTAACGTCGGTGAATCAGGACCTTCTTTTTTAAGGTAGAATTGCTCCGCTCCCTTATTTCCCAGAAAAGTGGCGAGTCGCTCGTTGAAGTCGGCGGCATGTTTGATGTACAAGGTGGCGTGTACGGTTTCGTGAATGATCGTATTGACCAGATCGTAGTCGTCATAGCGAAGCATCGAGCTTAATACGGGATCATTGAACCAGCCCAGAGTACTGTAAGCAGACACGCCCCGAAGGTAAGTGTCCAGTTCTTCTTTTTGCAGTTCCTTTTCTTCACTCAAAGCATCCTCTTCGTTGAAATACCCTTTGTAAGGCATTTTTCCCATGAAAGGATAAGACCACTGATAATGTTTCAGTTCCCAGCGGGGGGCCGCACTGATGACGTAGGTGACATAGGGGCGTCCCAACTCCACATAGGACGTGTAATTTTTTGTGACTTTGAGATGCAGGTCCTTTTCCGCAAATGCGCGGGCTTCTTGAGAAAGACGCAGTTTACTTTTTTTGGTTTCATCGAGTTGGGGATCTTGTAGCGCTGTTTCAACGGGCACGCGACTGTTTAAGAGCTTCATCTGGCCAACGCCCGACTTCATAAGGTAACCCATTTGGCAGCCGCTTAGCAGGGGTAGCGCAAGAAAAATACCGAAGAGCTTTATCAAAGAACCCAAGTGATTCCTGCGCGCACGGCCGTGTCGTCAGTTTGCAGTCCGCCTCCGATGGGGGTTTTCCAAACATCGTATGAAAGCTTCACGCCAAAAGTTTCGGTAAGTTGGATTTTGAGGCCAGCCCCATAACTTGGAACGGTGGCTTTTTCAGGTTCAATGGTGAAGGTGTCTTGTCCCTGAATTTTCACTTCTTGGTATCTGCTGATCTGAGCCCCGCCGCCTTTGATGTAGGGTTGGAAAAGAGCCTTCTTGTCGGCAAAAACCAAAATCAAGTCAGCACCCATGATCTGTGATTTCTGAGTTGTGGTTCGCTGGGCGTCGGAGGCGCTGGCTTTTTCTTGTCGTAAACCGCGGGCGTCAGTGTAACTGAGTTCCAAAGCTAAACGCTCTAGGAAGTACAAGGACAAGGATCCCGTAATTGACTCAGAGTCAAAAGAGTTGTTCTCGTCAAACGTGGTGGTCTTTCTTCCGTATGAGAGTCCCAGTTCAGTATATAGAGCATGAGCGGGGATCGTGGTGGATACAATCACTGACAAAATGATAAACGCGAGAATCTTCTTCATATCGCCATTCTAGCAAGGCTCTGTGGCAAGGGACATGGATTCCGGCACTCTCTGGACTAAAGCAGTTAGACCTATCTCCAGACGCCCTCAATAGGAGGGGCCGTCGCATCCAGTCGACCAAGGCTTCCCAGATTAAACTCGACTTCGATCGTTTTGAGAAGGCTTGCGTGGGTGAGCTTTTGTTTATTGCTCGATCCAGGTTTGACCGAGTCTCCAAGAAGAACTGTGTAGATATGATTGTTATTGCGAGCCCGCGATTCATCAAAGGTGATGACCACCAGCAAGTCCTTCATGAAGCGAGGATCTTGCAGTTTGTTAGCAAGAATCTTTTCCAGCCAAGCCGAAGCAAAGCGGCTTCCGGTGTCGTGTCCATCGTTATCGAGATCCGGGGAAAGAATAGAGAAGTTAGGGAGTGTGCCCGCTGCGGCGTCTTGCGCGAAGGCTTTAAGATCTTGGATGTTCGCACAGCGACCCGCGTCTGAGGCGATGTTGTTGAAACTAATAAAGGGATTGTGTTTGCGAACATAGCGTCCCTTCGTGGTGCCGGTGAAGCAGTTCCCTGGATAGTTCTCCATATAGCCCTTCCAGGAAAGACCTTTTTTTTCTAAAAGGTCGATCAAGTTTTGATAATGAAGATTGACGGGGTCGTCGTTTTTGACTTGAAAGGAGTCCCCTCCGATCATGGCCAGATAATTCCCTTGGGAGGGATGAGTCAGGCCGTTCATGTTTTCAAGAAGTGCTCCTTGCGAGGTCATTTTCTTGAGGAAGGGTTGTTTGAGGGCTTCGTCGTAATCCGTATTTTCAAGAACGATGATTAAGACTTTTTTAAAGCGTTGCCCCGATGAAGAGTCTGCGGCGTGAACGACGCTGCCAAAAAGGAATGCGCAGCAAAAGAACAACTTAAACATAAAGGCTCCTTAGCCTAGTTGCGATTTACCAAAACCGGAGGATTGTAGTTTACCGTGAATGAGAACTTAATATGAATGAATCCGTCGTCTTGAACCATTTCCTGAGGAGGATTGGGGAAGACACGGGCATCTTTAAAAGCATTCACGGCAGCGGCGTCAAAGGACTTAATGCCGGACTCTTTCATGACCAGTGCCGAGCGCAGAAAACCGTTTTTATCCAAAAGGAATTCGACGTGAGTCACCCAGTTGCGATTGCCCGCTAAAGAGAGCGTGTTGTTATCAAAGTTATTGATGGCCTGTTGCACACGGGTTTCCCAGCGGAAACGAATCAATTCTTCCATGCGTGCATAGAACGTGTAGAAAAGATAGCGATCTGTATTCAGCGCCGTGAAAGAACCCACCTTCACATCGCGAGGCATGGATTCACCAATGGTCGACATGCCTTCATTGAAACGATTCATCTCTTGCAGTTCTTTGGAAATGTCCACGGTGCGATAGCCGTCTTTGTCTTTTTCTTCTCCACGTTTTGCCGTCGATTTTTCAGAGGGAGAGTGTTTCTGATTTTGCGCTGACCCTTGGTTGCTGCGATTTTCCGTCATGCCGGATTGAGCCGCTTGAGTTTCTTAACGCACGCGTTGTTTTTGTTCAGAAAGAAAGCGCGCCAACGTGTCATCGTCAGGGGCTTTGAGCTTTTCCGGCGCCAGAGCTTGTCGCACCACTTGCTTTTTATCTTTTTTAGGGGTGAGGGCTTCCAGAATTTGTCCTTCAGGATATAGCGCCACTTCAATGGTTTCTGGAGGAGTCATCGTCAAGCGGGGCGCAAGCCAGAGCACAGCCCCAATCAGGAGGATGTGGAAAAAAGAGCTAAAAAGGACGGCGCGAATGACTGGCATTGTCTCATTCTAAGACGAAACTAGACCTAAGGGCAAGACGGCTAAAGTTGAAACGTTTTTTACCGATAAGAAATGAGTCAACAGGGGGAAAAATGGGGAAAGTTCTCGATATCACGCCACGCCTAAAAGCTCAGAATTCTTTAGAAAACACCAAAGTAGAGGCTGGGGCGGAAATCCACGATATTACCGAGGCTCGTCAAGAAATCCTGAGCCGGGATCGTCGGGACGTCAAAAGGACAATCTTAACTGAGTTCGTGGGAGCCTTTGTGGTTCTACCTGAAAAGGGGCTTTTGAAGGCTGCACTCTATGATATTTCTGACAACGGGATGGCTTTTGATTTAGAGCTTCTTGAGGGTGGTTTTGCTGCGGGAGAAGAGGTCGCCATGCGTGTGTACCTCAACCACTCCACGTATTTTCCATTCACAATTCGTGTGACCAACAGTCGCGCTATTGAAGATGAAGGCGTGGTTCGCCACGGTGCTAACTTCGTCAAAGGCACGATGAACGATGTCGCGCTCCATCATTTTGTGAAGTTTATCGAAAATGTCAGCGCAAGCTTAAAAACAGACACGGGTGATGTGCTCGTTTCTCACATCTCGTAATTTCATTTTTTATCGCGGTCCTTTTCCGTAGACTTTAGTCCTGCAATTTGTTGCAATTTAGGCTGCAGATATATACTGCAGCCAAACTGCAGTATGCAGGGAACTAAACTACGGAGGGCTGTCCTTGAGCAAATCTAAGCGCAGAAAAATTGTTGTAGATACGAACGTCATTCTTTTCGATGCTCAGGCGATCCTGCGTTTCGGTGAAGCTGATGTTCATATTCCTATCTCTGTTATCGAGGAAGTGGATAAATTTAAAAGAGATCAAGGCGAGAACGGACGCAATGCCCGTCAGTTCAGCCGTTTTATCGACGTGCTTCGTGCAAAGGGTTCTTTGGCCAGCGGTGTGCAAATTGATAACTCCGAGAGCATGGTTTACATCAATACGGATTTGATGTTGGCGGGAATGCCTTCCGAGTTGGATCACCAAAAAGCGGACAACCGTATTTTGAATACGGCTTTGGCTTTGCAAAAGCAACATCCTCGCTACAAAGTGGAGTTGATCACTAAAGACATTAATCTGCGTATTAAAGCGGACGTGTACGGCGTGGTCGCAAAAGACTACGAAACCAATGATATCAATCGTGACGACCTGTACGAAGGTTATCAAGAGATCATGGTGACTCCAGAGCAAATTGACAGCTTCTACAAAGAAAAACGCTTTATCACGGATTTGAAGTTGTATGCGAATCAGTACGTGATCATGAAAGATTCGGCCAACCCGAACCAT
>JANJTG010000226.1 GCA_024711265.1 Bdellovibrio sp.
CTACAATGAGATTCAAGCGAAGATGAAACCGCTTTTAGAGAAAATTGATCATCGTGTTTTGAATGAAGTGGAAGGACTTGAAAATCCGACCTCAGAACTTTTGGCAAAATGGATTTATGATCGCGCCCGCAAGGAATTGCCAACACTTGTGAAAGTGACTGTGGCCGAAACTCCGTTGACGGAGTGTTCGTATCCGGTGGGTTAGAAGCCGTAGTAGATAACAATTCGACCAGCCGTACCGGCGGCACCAAGGGCCCCACCATTGCCAGCTCCAGAACGATCCGCATCAGCAGAATTACCAGGTGTCGAACCTGAAGCGGCGGTAGTGCTTCCGCCTGTCACACCGCCCACATAGGAAGATCCACCGCCAGCTCCATAGTAGGCACCACTACCGCCACCATAGTATCCACCACCGCCACCGCCAGAGAACTGAATACCATCGGAGGTTGGTGTTGAGCCACCAATCCCCAAAGTACCCGCATTTCCGATAGGGAGTTCACCGGTACCGCCACTTGATTGAGTGCCTCCCGTCGCTGTTGTGACTCCATTCATCAAATAAACACCACCGATCAGACCACCGCCACCGCCGCCTTTGGTTGTTGCCTCCAAGTGTCCACCGCCGCCACCGCCGCCTGCCACGAGGATTCGATAAGCAAGCGTAGAACCACCATAACGAATATCCGAGGCGCCGCCGCCACTGCCTCCCCACCAGTTGCCATCGACCTTTCCGCCCTTGCCTCCGCCATTATATCCACCAGAAACGCCAGACACACCCACTCCACCAACATACACGCCCAGAGTATCTCCGCTTGCAAGACTGAACTCGCCCGTGGCGTACCCGCCCCCGCCACCACCGTCCCCATATGGCGATCCCATAGTGAAATATCCGCCACCGCCGCCAGCACCCCACGCCTTGATTGTGACTTTCGTGCAACCGGCAGGTTGCGTGAAGGTCTGCGCAGCTCCCGTATAAGTAAACACTTGGGAACCAGGAACACAATCTACGAGAGTCACCACTGAATCACTGACATTTCCTAAAGCATCCGTGACTCGTACCGACACACTTCCTGTCGTCCCTGGAGCAGAGTAAAGTCCGCTGGAGGAGTTAACACTGCCTGAGCCACTGACTACAGAATACGTATACGGAGTCACACCCCCCGAAGCACTAAACGTCTTCGTCGTATTGATATTCACCGTTGCCGACGTCGGAGAAATCGCCAACGCCGCGTTGACGGTGATCGTTACCGTTGTGGAGTTCGCCAAACTGTCTGTCACCCGCAAAACGCCCGTCCCACTCGCTCCCGGAGTATAGACTCCGGTACTTGCGTTGACAGAACCAGGGCCTGAGTCCTTCGAGTAAGTATAAGGAGGCACACCTCCTGAGGCTGTGACCGTTGCGGTGTTATTTGCCGCAATCACAGTACGATCAGCGCTCAAAGAAAGAGCGGCATTGATGGTTACCGTCGAAGAACTGGTATTTCCCATAGAATCCGTGACCGTCACCGTCGCAGAACCACTGGAGGCCGGAGCCGTATAACTTCCCGTCGATGCATTGATCGATCCATTATTGACAGAGTAGGTATAAGGAGACACTCCGTTTGAAGCGGAGAATACAAATACATTGTTCGCCGCCAAGGTTTTACTAGAAGGCGTGATCTGCAAAGCCGGATTGATTGTCACTGTCGAAGAGCTGGTATTTCCCAAAGCATCTGTCACGGTCACCGTCGCAGAACCACTGGAGGCCGGAGCCGTATACGCACCGGTGCTAGCATCAATACTTCCCGAGTTCGCGGTGAACGTATAAGGAAAAACTCCCCCTGACGCTGTGAAGGTAAAACTATTACCCACTGCCAGAGTTTTAGAAGCCGGACTGATTTGCAACGACGAGTTTACCAGGACATTCACAGTGGCAGTATTCCCGAGTGCATCGGTCACCTTCAAAACACCGGTCCCATTTGCTGTCGGCGTATAAACGCCGGTGCTTGAATTTACCGAGCCCGGTCCTGAAACCAGTGAGTACACATACGGAGACACCCCATCTGCTCCCGTGACCGTCGCGGTGTTATTTGCCGCAATCGTCGTCAAGTTCGCACTCACGGTTAGTGCCGGATTGATCGTGACAGTGGCCTGACTGGTATTTCCCAGCGAGTCCTCCACTGTCACCGTCGCCGCACCACTAGAAGAAGGTGCCGTATAGGAGCCCGAGGATGAATTTATAGTTCCAATAGTTGTTGAATACGAATACGGCCCTACACCACCTGAGGCCGTGAACGTCGTTACGTTATTCACCGCTAAGGTTTTAGAGACCGGCGAAATGGCAAGGGCCCCGTTGATTGTCACAGTTGCAGAACTTGCGTTCCCCAGCGAGTCCGTCACCATCACAGTATCAGACCCACTCGAAGACGGTGCAGTATAGATTCCTGTCGCAGAATCAATGACTCCGTTTAATGCCGAATAAACATAGGTCCCCACGCCGCCCGTCGCTGAGAAAGTAAACCCATTATTTACAGCAAGAGTTTTTGTCGCAGGATTGATTTGTAAAGACTGATTCACTGTAATATTGGCATTACTGGTGTTATTCACATTATCTGTCACTCGTAGAACAATGATTCCTTGCGCATTTGCTGTCACCGTTGCTGTTGTCGCCGTCGAAGACGAAATCACTCCCGGACCACTCACAATACTGAACGTGTAGGGCTCGGGTCCTCCGCTGGCTGTAAAGGTGGCCTGATTGCCAGGAGCTAAAGTGGCCGAACCGGGACTTAAATTAACTCCTTGATTTACAGTGATGCTGGCACTGGCGGTATTTCCCAGAGAGTCCGCCACCATCAGGGTCGCGGTCCCTGCCGTCGCAGGAGCTTGATACAACCCATCGCTGAGACCCACCGTTCCCACACCTGTAAGAACAATATAGGTGTAAGGCGGAACTCCGTCCACACCCACAAAGGATTGTGTCGTCATTGTCCAAAGGGTTTTTGCTGTTGGAGAAATCTTTAAGGCCGGATTAATAGTGATGGTATTGATCAGGATATGCCCTACCGCATCTGTCACTTTAACAATCGCTGATCCGACATAACCATTCGGAGAATAAAGCCCCGTTGACGAGTCAATGGTTCCGCCGCCAGCAACAAGTGAATAAGTAAGAGGCGCGACGCCACCGGAGGCTTCAAAATCAAAAACATTGTTTTCGGCAATAGTTGGCGCGTTAAGAGCGAAAGACAAAGAAGGCTGCACGACCACTTCAAAGACAATCGAATTCCCGGAACTATCTTTGATTTCAATTTGAGTCACACCGGGTGTCGTCGGAGCCGTAAAAACGCCTGTTTCTGGATCAATGGTCCCGCCACCAGAAATAATGGTAAAGACGTACCCGCCAGAACCTCCGACAGGATTAAGTTGCTGGGTGTCTCCAATAATGAGCTCGTTCTGTGCCCCGTCCCCGACCTTTAAGGCATTTTTTGTTTGCATGCTCTTAAGATCAAGCATGAAGTTTCCACAACCTGTGAAAACAACGGAGCTCAAAATGAGAATTGCTATGACAATAGTACGTTCCACCATACATTGTTTTTATCGGAACTTGATAAAGCTCACATTAGCAGTACATGAGGAACAAGGAAACTTTGTGTGGATGATTGTTCGTAATCAAAAAAGTGCCACGTCTCAATTTAAAACAAACTCCCCTTGTTATTCATTTAAAAGCGTCCTCTTAAGGACTCGCGGCAAATCCGTCTTTTCTTGAGAATGTAGATCAAGAACAGTCACATGATCACCGGGAAGACGCGGAAAATAGACTTCAAGGGCCTGACGAACCTAGCTCTTCACTCTGACTTATTTGATCAGGGAGCTATTCACCTTCACAGCAGGCCCCAAATCCAAATTATCTGCAAACTTCTGACGGAAGCTCGGGGGATAAAGCATTACCACTGTGGAGCCCATACGGAACATCCCAAGCTCTGCCCCTTTATGAGTCTGAATAGTCGGTTCGTATTCTTTATGTTTAAAGATGTGGGGCCCTTTTTGATTGCCTTGAATCGTTTCATCAAAACTTAAGCAAATATGTCCCACGTTGGTGGCGCCGACAAAGACGACTCCCACAGGCCCCAGGTCCGTTTCAATCTCAACCAAAATTCGCTCATTCACGGAAAATAAATTAGCCACGTTCTGAGTGCTCCACTCATTCACCGGCCACAGTTGACCCGGCATATAGCGAACATTGGTAATCTCTCCATCCACAGGAGAATGAACGCGGTGATAATCCGTCGGGCAGAGATAGTACGTCAGAAAGAAACCGCCCGCCCACTTTTTTGTACAATCGGGATCTTGAGTGAACTCATCAAGGCGGTAGTTAAGCCCCTTGGCTTGAATCAAAGTCCCATCGTCAATAGGGTACGCCTGCGTAATACGGCTATCCGCTGGATGAACTGCCCAGGAGGCTCCGACAGGGCGACGCCCTACCTTCAAACGACGAACAAAGAACTCGCCGATCGAGGGATACTCTGAATAAGGTTTTTCAGCCTCTTCCAGGTTGATGTTATAAAACCAGGCAAAGGCACGAATCGAGGCCTTAGCCCACCAGGAAGGCCCTCGCCAGTGGACAATATGCCCGACAAGGCGGCTAAGGCGTCTTTTTGGAAGAATTCTAGTAATTGCTGACATAGAAATCTTTATATCTGCCCTCCCGGACTTTGTCACGCAGCTTAGAATCAGGTATTGTGATGCGATTGGCGTATAACACATGCCCTGAGGTACAACATAATGGCAAAGATCGTTCAGAATCTCGAAGTTCCTATTGATCAAGACTTAGAAGAAAAATTGCAGTGGATGATGCCCGAACATGGGCCTTACCGAATCCTCCGCCAAAGTGTTGATGCCCGCCGCGCCCACTCCCCTCACTTCGTCTACACGGTGGAAGTGGGAGAAAAAGGCGAAACTTTAGAGATTCCCCAATTCAATTTAGAAAAAATCCCAACACCGAAGGAAAAACCTCTTATCATCGGCACGGGCCCCGCCGGTCTTTTTGCCGCCCTTCGTTTTGTTGAACGCGGAGTCCCTTGCGTGCTCTTTGAGCGCGGCTCTGAAAGTGGCGAACGCATCAAAGGCATCAACCAATACTGGCGTTATGGAAAACTAGATCCACGTAATAACGTTTGTTTCGGTGAAGGTGGTGCCGGACTTTATTCTGACGGTAAACTAATCACTCGCATCAAGTCCGAACACATTCCCTATGTGATGAACCGTCTGGTCAAGTTTGGGGCCCCCGAAGAAATCCAATGGCTCTCAAATCCCCACGTAGGCTCCGACCGCATTCGCCGAGTCATTCCTCAACTTCGTGAGTTCTTAAAACAAAACGGCTGCGAGATTCACTTTAACACCCAGGTGACTGAAATTCTATTTGAAGGAAAACAAACTGTCGGAGTTCGCACGGAACATGGGAAAGAGTTTAAATCTCCTCATGTGGTCCTGGCGACAGGCCACTCCGCCGAAGACATGATCAATCATCTTCGCGATGTCGGAGTTCATCTTGATGGAAAATCCTTTGCCATGGGACTTCGCGTGGAGCACTCTCAAGCTTCAATCAATAAGATTCAATATCGACAGTTCTCAGAACATCCCAAATTAGGCGCTGCGAACTACAAATTGGCCCATCATAACAATAAGTCCGGCATTGGAGTTTACTCTTTCTGTATGTGCCCAGGAGGATATGTTCTGTCTTCAGGTACCGAAGCCGATGGCATCGTTTGCAACGGCATGAGTAACTACAAACGAAATTCCCCCTTCGCCAACGCCGCCATCGTCGTCAGCATTGATCACGATAAACACTTCGGAAAAGACGTCTTCGGCGGAATGAAAATGCGTCGTGAGCTTGAGACCAAGGCCTACAAGTCCGTTTTAGCTGCGGGTGGAAGCCGCGAGCTTCCTGCGCAAAATCTTTTAGACTTTCTTCATGGACCGAACTCAAAAACAGGACCTCGAGCCTTGCGTGCAGGTTCATCGCCTTCCGGAGCGATCTCGGTTCGTCTTGATGAATTGCTGCCGACCTCCATGCGCGATCGTCTGCGTGAAGGCTTCGATAATTTTCAGCGCAGCATGAAGGGCTTTATCACGGAAGATGCCCAGGTCTATGGTGTGGAATCCCGCACCAGTTGCCCTGTGCGCATCACTCGCGATAACGATTCGCTGGAGAGCATTTCTCATGCGGGCCTCTATCCCGCAGGTGAAGGGGCCGGTTATGCCGGTGGAATCACCTCAGCGGCTTGTGATGGAATCCGCATTGCTGAAAAAATCATCGAACTTTTAAAGTAAAGCTTCTAGATCGAGATGCACTCTGGCCTCGGTCTCGGATGGATTTCATTTTGGCATTGCACCATTTAAGATTAGGACTACTCCTCCCGGCCCTTCTGTTGAAAAATATCTTTGTTTACACAACAGGGGCTTCATTGAAGCCGAGGGAGTCTTATGAAGAAAATCGTATTGGGTGCCATCTTTTTCTGTCTTTCACAGGCAGTCTTTGCAACGGAAGTCTTGCCAACGCAAGTTCCTGTCCCTAAGGACAATCCATTAACAGAAGAAAAAATTGAATTGGGGAAACAGTTGTACTTTGATCCCCGCCTTTCCAGCAGCGGAACCGTTTCCTGTAACAGTTGTCACAACGTCATGGCGGGCGGAGAAGACAATCGCAATGTCTCTGTAGGTATTGAAGGAAAAACGGGCGGACGTTCTGCTCCCACCGTATGGAACTCTGCTTTTTATTCTGTGCAATTCTGGGACGGGCGCGCCCCTACTCTTGAAGAGCAAGCCAAGGGACCCATCACGAACCCGGTTGAAATGGGTATGCCTTCCCACAAGGTGGCCGTTGAGCGCATCAAAAGTTTAAAGGGTTATGAAGTTCAATTCAAAAAAGTATTCGGCGGAAGCAATCCTGTGAATATTGATAACATCGCCAAAGCGATCGCCTCTTACGAAAGAACTTTAGTGACTCCAGATGCTCCATTTGATCTTTAGTTAAAAGGCGACAAAAAGGCTATGACCGAAGAGCAAATCAAAGGTTTTGAACTCTTCAAAACTGTCGGCTGCACATCTTGCCATACAGGTCCCATCTTTGCGGGCCCGACTCTTCCTATTGGAACCGGCTTCTATATGAAGTTCCCAACCTTTCCTGGAACTGAGTTTGACAAGAAGTATGAGTTCTCAAAAGATCTTGGCCGTTATGAACAAACCAAGAATGACGCCGAGAAAAATATGTGGAGAGTGCCTACTCTTCGCAACGTTGCCTTGACGGCTCCCTACTTCCACAATGGCGCTGTTAAAACTTTGGATGAGGCTGTGAAAGTCATGGCCAAAACTCAACTCAACAAAGATCTTAATAAAGACGAAGTTAAAAAAATCGCCGCCTTTTTGCACAGTTTGACTGGAAAGTTCCCTGAGCAAAAGATGCCACGCTTACCTATGAACTAGTTCAACACATCTCAGCACCAGTTTCAGACATCTGAAGCTGGTGCCTTTTTCTCACCGACATTTTTGGCGCGAGCCTTGCAAAATATTCCTTCGACTAATAATCAGGAGGAATACATGTCTGTAAAACCACTTTTCGGAGTCATTTTGACTCTCTTGATAGGAGCAAGCTCATTCGCCGCCCCGCAAGAAAAAATCCAAGACACGCTCACCCGTTCCGCACAAACCGGGAACAGCGTTCGCACTGAACTTTCACAAAACGTCTATCGACAAGAACCTTACCAGGCAGATTACACGGTTCAAGTCCCTTACGAAGCCCAAGAAACTTATTACGAGAGCGTCCCTTACCAGGTCGAAGAAACCTATTACGAGGATGTACCCTACACGGAGCGCGTTCCTTACACCGATTATGAAGAGTATTATGACAATGAATACATCTGTCGTAATGTCACTCGCTATCGCCAAGAATGTCATAATGAACGCGTCTGCGCTCCAGGGGGACGTCGCTGCGAAGACGTCACAGAGTGCGGCACAAACAGCCGAGGAGAACGTATCTGTAAAACACGCACAGTCTGTCGCGATGACGGCCCTCGTGAATGTCGCGACATCCCCCGCTGCCAACAAGTTCCCTATACAGACAGAGAATGCGGATGGCAGAGTGTTCGCAAGACCCGCCCGGTAACGCGATATCGCGATGAAGTTCGTTACCGCAAAGAACTTCGCAAACGCACAGTAACCAAATACCGCCAAGAAGAAAGAACCCGCACTGTCACGAAGTACCGTGAAGAAACACGTTGTTGCGTTACAAAATATCGTGACGTCTTCGATCATCAGTTCACTCAACCCGTAACTGTCGTATTCCCGGCGGACGCATCACTCATCGCGAACGAGCAAGAGCGCATTCACATCGTGCTTAAGGGCGACGAAAGCAATCCTCAAGTGATGGTTCAAGTTCAGTCCGACATATTTAGTTATGAGATTGAGCAGACTCGCCAAGAGGGTCGCGATAAAGTGCTTATCCTCAAGGTCGTTCCGAAATGGACAAATGCCAATGCAGGTTCAGCAACGGTGCAGGGACTAAAGCTCGGTTTTAGCAAAAACCAGGGACGAATCACCTTCAAAGAAACCATTTCATCAAAAAGGCTGACGACTATATACACTTTAGAAGTTCGCGACACTCAAGGGCAAAATGTCGTGTTCGAACAGCGCTTTGAGGGCACCGAAGCGAAGGTCTTCGATATCGAAACACCAGGACTTTCTCGATACGGGAAATACTCTATTCTGCTAAGAGTCGAAAGACAGGGCATGAACGTCACGCAAGGTGCGTTGAGTTTTGAACAGAACGCACTTTACGAAAAGAAAGAACTCGATACGGACGAAATTCAAAATCTTCGTAGCGAGAACCAAGTTCGCCTAGTGAACATCGAAGGAACTGGGGCAGAACGAGTGGTCAGCATTGAAGACCTCACTCCAGCCGTAGAAGAAGTGAAGACGACTTATAAACTGGTTGTTTGGAAGAAGCTTTCTAATGGCAAAATTGAGTGGCTCAATGAAAAGACGTTCTCAAGGGAAGAAATTCAACGAACCGATGGTCTCTTAGGAATCGCTCTTAAGAGTCTCAGTCTGAATCCTTCTGCTGATCAAAAGCTGTATATGGATCTGGTTGTTCGCAGAGAAAGCCCTCAATACCTAGGAACGCAAAAAGTTCAATTTATCGTCAGCAAAACATTCTAAAAGATAAAAAGGCCGGAGAAATCTCCGGCCTTTCTTTTGAATTTTTACAGAAGTTGATCCAATTGATCTTCCGTCACGATAGGCTGTTGTCCATCAATTACAGGAACATAGTCCCAGCCGTCGTCCGTCGGGCTGTTTTCTTCCGGAGTCGTCACTAACTCCTCACCGGCGCTCGTATCCCCGTTGTCAGAGGAAGAATCTCCACTTCCAGAATCCGAATCGGTCGAGTCCTCACCGTCATTCGAGTCAGATGAATCATCAGGAACCGGAATCTTCATCGCGGATTTAAGCTTAAGCACTGGCTTTAACAAACACCCACCATTGCCTTGCACCACGACCGACTTCAAAGCATCGAAATCAACGATGATATTATATTGATGTCCTGCTTCGAACTGAATCTTATTGGTAAGAATGATCTTCACACCTGTTTTTTGGGCACTGGGCGTTTTCAACTCACAAACGCTGTCATTCGTTTTAACGGCAAAGTGCCCTTCTTCTTTAAGAATCAGGCGGATTTGCTGGATCTGCAGACCTGCCGGAGCCACGATATCTTGCAAAGGAAGTGTCACTCCATTTTGCAGCTGCAAAAGATCGACGGCGCCAAGGCCTTTGGCCAAAATCAGACGCCCCGCCTTCCCCGCCCCGGCGACAAGAACTTCCATATGATCAATATCCACAACCACAGATTTCAGCTCTTTATTGGGAGCATCTGTCAGAGCGAAACTGACTTTGGATTGCGTAGTAGGACTATAACTTTGCGAGCTTGAGGCTTGATCCAAACTGCTCATACTGCTGGTTGAAACCGGACTGCTGCAAGCACTGATAATTCCGACACCCACGAACAAAACAAATCTTTTCGTAAACTTTTGCATCCTACCCTCCTGGCAGATTACTTACCCAAAGCATACGCCTGAAAGTTCGAATTAAAAAATTGCTCTCTGGCTGGGACGATCATTTCAAGATTAATGGAAAAAACTTCGACACTTTAAAATGAATAAAAAGAACTTAAAAGAGGACCTTCAAAAGATAGACAAAAAAAAATGGATTAATCATCAGAAAAAAGAATATAAAAAAGCGAGAGCCAGAATGCTGTATTTACTGTCGATTGTACGACACGATACTCCACATCGGAACGCAACATATCCTTTATATATCGATCCCCAGAAAGCATCTGTTCATAGGTCAACCGCTCATTCAACCCCTTCTCGACATGATCACGAAACTTTTGGATTTTTGTTAAATTAACCTCGGTCATATAGATGCCGCTGGGATCCATCACATTTAAAACTAGCTGCAAAGAGGACATCAGGCTGACATTGACGTATTCTGCGTTCTGGCGATACCACCTTCTTAACTGAGTAAACTGGGCCTCATTCACCTTCGCTTTTTGTCCATAATTCACAAAAAGATCATTGACCAAGTTCATAAATATAAACTGCTGGGAGTACTGTTTCAGCAGAACTTCATAGCGCCCCTTATTTCGCGCCAATTCAATTACTTTAAAAAGAGTCTGAGGCTTTTCCAACGTCCCATTTGTGAGGGTGTTGATCAGCTCCACAATGTCCTTTGAATCATGAGACTTCGCATTGGAATAAGCCTTGAGCTCTTTTAAAATTTTCTTTTGCGTCAGAACTGGCAACTGATGAAATTGGAATTGAAAGAGTTCATAGTGATGATCAAGAAGAGCCACATAGTGTTCTGCCTTAGATGCCGGCACATCTTGACGGTTTTCTCGAAGCATCTTCAAATAGCTTTCATACTCCCGGACATCGAGCTGTTTAATTATTTTCGGCTTCTTTATTCCGTAGAAGGCGTTAAAAATCTTATCCGTCACAGAGAAGCTGTTTCCAGAAGACGTCTCGAAAAAAACAGCTTCACAACGAACAAGCTGCGCTGACGCCCCAGAGGCTGTCATCGCAAAAAGCAGAAATAATGTCGTCGCCATCAGTGTTTTCATCAACCGATCACCTTTAAATTGCTAACGAGATCCTCTTCCACAGCAATAAGTAGATCAAAGCTCATGCCAAAAACGATATTTCTCATTTTGAGACTGACCCCGTTCTGCTCTAAATAGACTCGCCACCGCGGCCCTTTTAGGTCTTTCCCGTGATTTGCCCACAGCCCTCAGTGTTAAGATCCTCTCGCAAAGCTCGCAATTGTCACCCCTGGGCGCACATCTGCACTCAGGTATACCTTTACTTGAACGGCGAAACAAAAAGGCCGATCTCTTCGATCGGCCTTTTTTAGTAATTAAAGATTTCTTCGATACTGTCCGCCCACTTCATAGAGGGCTTGAGTCATTTGATACAAACTGCAATGTCTGGCTGCAGTCATCAGGGCCGCAAAGATGTTGCCGCCGTTCAAAACGGTTTCTTTCAATTTTTGAAGCTCCCGCTCCCCTTCATTTTTATGATCTTTTTGAAACTGATGAACATTATCAAGCTGGGCGTTCTTTTCTTCATAAGAAGCTCGCGCCAACTCAATCTTCGGTGGAACATAGTCCACCGCCATCGTCTTCGGATCAATAAAGGTATTCACACCGATGATCGGCAAAGTTCCATCGTGTTTCAGTCTTTCATAATACAAAGACTCTTCCTGGATCTTCGAACGCTGATATTGAGTCTCCATCGCGCCTAAAACCCCGCCCCGCTCGTTGATCTTTTTAAACTCTGCCAAAACAGCTTCTTCCACAAGATCTGTCAGCTCTTCGATGAAGTAAGCCCCTTGAGTGGGGTTTTCATTCTTGGTCATGCCGAACTCGCGGTTGATAATCAATTGGATCGCCATCGCGCGGCGCACAGATTCTTCCGTCGGAGTCGTGATCGCCTCGTCATACGCATTGGTATGCAGACTATTGCAGTTATCATAAAGCGCAATCAACGCCTGCAAAGTGGTTCGAATGTCATTAAAGTCAATTTCTTGAGCATGCAAAGAACGACCGGACGTTTGGATATGATATTTTAACTTCTGAGAGCGATCGTTCCCTTTATAAAGGTCTCGCATCGCCACAGCCCAAATACGACGAGCCACTCGTCCCAAAACGGAGTACTCCGGATCCAAACCATTACTAAAGAAGAAAGAAAGGTTCGGCGCAAAGTCGTCGATCTTTAAGCCGCGAGCCAG
Organism: Bdellovibrio sp.; assembly: GCA_024711265.1. Taxonomy (GTDB): domain Bacteria; phylum Bdellovibrionota; class Bdellovibrionia; order Bdellovibrionales; family Bdellovibrionaceae; genus Bdellovibrio. The sequence goes on from JANJTG010000226.1 coordinate 12,310, forward strand.
ATAGTATTCTACGAAGGTGAAGCCATTCGACAGAGTGAAGGCCAACTGCGATATGGGGTTCGCACCCGCCTCCGCAATATGATATCCAGAAATACTGACTGAATAGAAATTTCGGATCTTGTTTCTAACAAAATACTCTTGAATGTCTCCCATCATCTTCAAGGCGAAGTTGATAGAGAAAATACAAGTATTCTGCCCCTGATCTTCTTTTAAGATGTCAGCTTGCACAGTCCCGCGCACTTGTTGAAGAGTCCAATGAGCCACGTCCGTCCACTCTTCCGGAGTGAGCTTGCGGCCCAACTGGCTTTCTTTCTTTTCAACCTGCAAATCAATCGCAGTATTGAAATAGAAGGCCAGGATCATCGGCGCTGGCCCATTGATCGTCATACTGACTGAAGTGTTGGGATTCACCAAATCAAAGCCCGCATAGAGCTTCTTCATATCGTTCAAAGTACAGATACTAACCCCAGATTCGCCCACTTTCCCGAAAATATCAGGACGCTGATCAGGATCTTGTCCATACAAAGTCACCGAATCAAAAGCCGTGGATAAACGGTGAGCCGTCTCGCCCTTCGTTAGATAATGAAAACGACGGTTGGTTCTTTCAGGAGTTCCCTCACCGGCAAACATACGTTTTGGATCTTCATCAGCTCGTTTCAACTGGAAGACTCCCGCAGTAAAAGGGAACTCGCCGGGAACATTTTCAAGTTTCAAATATTTAAAGCGATCTCCCCAGTCCTTAAACTTAGGCACCACCACGCGACGAATCTTCGTTCCAGACAAAGATTCACGAACCAAGGGTTGGCAAATCTCTTTATCACGGACTTTAAACACCAATTCGTCTTTAGAATAAAGATCAATTAATTGGTCAAAATTCTTAAGCTGCTCAAGTTCTTCTTGCGTGAATTCAGAACTGAGTTCCGCCTCAACCTTTTTAACGGTTTCAGGATTGGCCCCCAACAAAGGAGCCACCTTTTTTAAGCCCCCCAACTGAGACGCTTTTTCGGCCAAGACTTCCGTGCGTTTTTTATATTTATGAATCGTGCTAACGATTTCAGCCAAATAGTTCTGTCGATCCGCAGGGATGATCGCATGCTCTTCCGCGGAAAGAATGTTCGCCTTATACTTCGCTTCGACAGTCCAGGCACCGTTCTGGCGAGACTCCAAAAGGTCGGCAAGTTTAAAGAACAACTTATTTACGCCCCCATCATTAAACTGAGAGGCTTGCGTAAGGAACACGGGCACTTCCACTTTTTCGTCGAAGATCTTACGCGATCGCTTGTACTGTTTGGTCACATCACGAAGAGCATCCAAAGCCCCGCGACGATCCGCTTTGTTAACAGCAATAAGATCGGCAAAGTCGATCATGTCGATTTTTTCTAACTGCGATTGCGCTCCGAAATCCGAAGTCATCACATACATGGAAAGATCACTGACCTCGGTAATGGCCATGTTACCCTGACCAATCCCCGACGTTTCCGCGATCACAAAATCAAAGTCTAATTGCCGAACGAATTTTAAAATCTCGGGCAAAGAAGAGGCAATCTCCCTTCCTGATCCGCGCGACGCCACGGAACGCATATAAATGCGATTGCGCGACAGCGAGTTCATACGAATACGATCCCCTAAAAGAGAACCGCCCGTTTTACGTTTGGAAGGATCCACGCAGACGACCGCAATCTTTTTTGTCGGATAGGCATTGAGGAATCGTTGCGCCAGCTCATCAATTAAAGAAGACTTGCCCGCGCCGCCCGTTCCGGTGATTCCCAGAACCAAAGGCTCTTTAGACTTCGCCTTAAAAGACTCCAATCCAAAATTGGACAATGAAACGTCTTTGTTTCCATTTTCAATAGCCGTTAAAGCGACACCCAACTCCACAGAAGGAATGGTGTCTCCAGGGAATATATTTTTCTTGGTTTTGAACTCTTTTTGCTTTTCAAGAATATCAAAGTCACAACCGCGAACGACCATTTCGATCATTCCCTCAAGCCCCATCTTTCGCCCGTCTTCCGGATGGAAGATCTGAGCGATGCCATAGGCCTCAAGCTCTTGTTTTTCTTCGTGGACTATCACGCCCCCGCCACCACCAAAAATCCGGACGTATCCAGCCCCCGCTTCATCCAAGAGATCCTTCATGTATTTGAAGTACTCCATATGACCGCCCTGATAGGAACTGATACAGACCCCTTGAGCGCCCTCTTGAAGGACCGCTTTCACAACATCACTCACCGAACGATTGTGTCCTAGATGAATGACCTCCGCCCCCATATCCTGAAGGATTCGGCGCATGATATTAATACTTGCATCGTGTCCATCAAAAAGAGCCGCGGCGGTAACGATACGAACTGGATTTTTAAGTGTGTATGCCATAATACTTTGGACTATTGCCCTTTAAATTGTGCTTTACGTTTTTCAATGAAGGCTAAGGTGCCTTCTTTCACATCTTCCGAAGTAAAGAGTTCCGCAAAAATCTTCGCTTCATTTCTTTGCGCCTCTTCCACGTCCATATCCCAGGCCTGATTGATAGAGTACTTGGCTGAACCGACAGCGATCGGCGCTTTGCTTAAAATAGTCTCGACCGTTTTCATCACTCCTGCCATCAACTCTGCCTGAGGGAAGACTTTGTTCACAAGTCCCATGGTGTGGGCTTCTTGTGCCGTCACCATATTACCCGTGTAAGTCAATTCACGAGCCCGACGCTGCCCAATCGCGCGAGCCATTCTCACTGTCCCACCAAAACCAGGAATCAGTCCCAAACTCACTTCCGGCAAGCCGAACTTGGCATTTTCAGAGGCATAGATAAAATCACAACCCAACGCCAACTCGCAGCCTCCGCCCAAAGCAAAACCGTTCACAGCGGCAATCACCGGGATTTTCAAAAGAGTGAGTTCATGGAAAATACTTTGTCCACGTTGCGCAAAGATTTTTGCCTTTTCTTCATCAAGTTCATGGATTTCTTTAATGTCAGCACCTGCGAC
>JANJTG010000199.1 GCA_024711265.1 Bdellovibrio sp.
AACTGACCTTGCGGGGAGAACGCTTGTGGAATGTCAGGGTGTCATGCGCTTTAAGCATTTTTAAACCCTGATACACTTCTACCTGCATTTTGTGGTGTAGTGTTTCCGCGTGGGTTTGTAGGGTCACGAGCAAAATAAATAAAAGACCGATCACAATCATGAGCTTGTGAAGAGCTTGCGTTCTGGACATGATTTACCTCTGAATCGGGGCCATTTCTACGCCCGTCTTCAAAGGAGGTCAATGGGAACCGGGAAAAAGGCACAAGGCGCCTTTTAAGGGGCGGCAGGATGGAAAAGGTGCTGAATCTTCTTCCATTTTTCACAAGGTGGGGCCTCGATAGAGACCTCTTTGCCACTCCAGGGATGAGTGAATTCCAGACGGAGGGCTTTTAAGCACAACCCCTCGATTCCTATATGGTTTCTAAAGAAACGGTTGTGGTGGGAGTCCCCATGGACGGCGTCCCCTAAGAGAGGGTGAGAGATGCGATTGAAGTGCCGACGGATCTGATGATAGCGCCCGGTGTGGGGGGTGACCTCCACCCAGGAGTAGCGGGCCGTGGGAAATTTTTTCCCGACAGGAACGGGGAACTCAATGGTTCCCAAACGCTGAAAAGACGTTTTGGCTTCCACAAGATCACCAGTGGAATCTAACTCCAAGGGAATCTCGATCGTGCCTGATTCTTTCACATAGCCTCGCACGACGGCGTGATAGGTTTTGTGGGTGGTTCGTTCAGTAAACAGTTTACAAAGCTGACTGGCGGATTGGGAAGAAAGGGCAAAAAGTAAGACGCCACTGGTACCCGCATCAAGGCGATGAACGGGGAATACATGCTGCTTCATCATGCGGCGAGCGTGATAAAGGCAGATTTTGTCTCTGGAAACTCGGTGTTGAACATTCTCATGAGGATGAACATGAAAACCCGACGGTTTATTGACGGCAATAAAATGTTCATCCTGATAAAGTAGTTCCACTAAAAAATCCTGCTATGATTGCCCCGCCCAAATATAATAAACACTGCCGCCTTTTAGTTGAGAAACCACAGTGTCGATGTGCTTCTCTTCTACAGCGGGGCATCCCTGACTTCGACCCAAGGGCGTGTATTGAGGATCGACGTACCAGGCGCCATGAACTACGATGGCGCGATCCATGGCTTGATCATTGGTCTTTTCAAGACCTACGAGACGCATCGAACGGCCATGTTTACCACTGTATTCAGAGCCCGTCACGTACATACCGATGGATGACATGTTCGATCCCTCGATATTTGAAAACTTTTTCGCAACGCCAGTGTGATTGGGGTCGGAGCCTTTTCCATGGGCCACCAGATAACGAGTGACCAGACCGGTCTTCATATCGACAACGTACATGCGCTTGTTATTCGAGGATTGCGTGAAGTCGAGCACGGTCACATAGTTCTTATGGGTGATTTGGTTGTAGTAAACGTCGTAATAGGCCAGAGCCTTTTCCAAAGCTTTGGCCGGGATTTCCCGTTGGGGATCGACGTAGTCATATTTTGACAGATCCGCCGTCGGAGGAGTGCTTTGCGCCAAGGCTGGAACAATAAAAAACAGACTGGCGATAAGAGACAAAACTTGAATGGCCATGAGGGGCTCCGAGAAGTTGTGGTTTTGAAGAGTGTTGAGAATCAGATCGGTGTGTGACCTCTGGGACTTGACGATTCCCCTAGGCAAACTAGACTTTGGGGGGAGTGAATATGAGATATCATGCTATTCTTTACAGTGATTTGAACTGCCCTTTTTGTTATGCCTTGGAAGAGCGGTTGGTTGGACAGCATCTGCTGGAACTCGTGGAGTGGAGAGGCGTGCAGCACGCGCCACACTTGCCCGTTCCCATGGAGATTGCAAATCTCTCGTTGAGTCGCGCTTTGGAAAGAGAAGTCTTGAGTGTTCGCGAGTTGGCTCCGGAAATAGAGATCACATTTCCTTTAGGTAAGCCGAACACCTCGCGCGCTTTACACTATATCATCGCCGCTCATCACCAAGACCCCATGTTGGCCTTGGTCTATCGACACACCATTTGCAGGGAATTTTGGGTGAATGGAGAAGACATCTCCGACGAGGGGTTGTTGGTGACTTTAGCGAGGGATTTGGGGATGCCGGATTTAGGAGTGAATTCCGCGACCGAGAGTCTGGCCCATCGTTGGCAACGAGAGTGGGAGCACCTCGGGACAAGGTCTGTCCCCACTCTTTTAAGAGAAGATGGCGTGATCGCCTTGGGTCTTCTTTCGATCGAACAGCTCAAAGAATTTTTTGATGCTTAAGAATTTCTAAAAATCCGCGGATGAATTTGCCAATGAACTTCTTTGACTTCCTCAGGGCTCCAAAGAGACCTCAGATTGTGCTGTAACTCAGGAAGGGGATCCTCGCCTTCTTGGTTGCGATAAGATTGCAACGCAGACCAAGTTCCCAGATAGCCGATCATCTGCTCGAGCGTCCAAGGCAGAGTCATGGAAAAGGCAGGGCTTTGCAGTTCCGTAAATGGAAAATGGATCGAATGGAAGTTCTCTTCAAGAAGACGTCGTTCTGGTTCCCAGTAGGGTCCCAAGAGGTGATCATAGAAATTAAATATGACGGTGTCAATTTGAGGGGTCACTTTACACAAGTTATAAACCCAGATTGCAAGCACTCCGTTATTTTTTAAAACACGACGAGCTTCTTGAAAGAAAAGATCATGCTTAAACCAATGAAAGGCCTGAGCGATTGTGATGAGGTCGACGGAGTGATCGGGAAGGTGAAGGCTCTCTCCGGGGCCTACCCTATAGTCGATGCGTTCGTGGGGATGTGCCAAGGCGATTTGTTTTTCGCTGGGATCAATAGCGATAATTTTTTGAAAGTAAGGAGTCAGCGCCAAAGCCGCTTGACCGTTGCCAGTGCCAAGATCGACGGCGACTTGGTGCTCACGAGTGAGAGAAGCGAGATACTTAAAGAGCTCTGGGGGATACAACGGTCGGTACTTTTGATATTCAAGAGATTGTTTTGAAAAAAGATCTTTAAAAGCCGAGTTCATAGGTAAAGTCTAGTCCTGGCTGATGTTGATTTGCAAATGAAGTTTCAAAAATTTGAGTTCTTCGGGTGATTGCGGGACACTCCAGGTATCTCTGGAGGAGGACTTTTTATGAAGAATAAAAAAGTACTTTTTGTTTTAACCAGCACTGAAAAATTGGGTGACAGTGGACATAAAACGGGCGCTTATCTTTCGGAGATCACTCATCCTTATGATGAATTTATAAGAGCAGGGTATGAAGTCGACATGATCAGTCCTCATGGTGGGAAGGTGCCTTTGGATGGCGTCAAGATGGATGACCCGTTGAATGCAACGTGGATGAATGATGAGGAGTTTCTAAGTAAGGTTGAAGAGACCTTGACGCCTTGGCAGGTGAGTGGGCGGGACTATTGTGCCATCTATTTTGCCGGTGGACACGGTGCTATGTTTGATTTTCCTGACAACTTACAGTTGCAAAAGCTGACCTCTGACATTTTTGAAAATAACGGCGTCGTTGGAGCCGTATGTCATGGAGCCGCCGCTCTAGTGAATGTGCGGTTGTCTGACGGAAGCTATCTGATCAGAGCCCATGAGGTTTCTTGTTTCACAAATGAGGAGGAAGAAACCGTGGGTATGGAACGGGTTGTTCCCTTCTTATTGCAGTCAAAAATGGAAGAGCGTGGCGCTTATCACACCTCATCCCCTCGTTTTGCTGCGCACGTCGTGAAAAGTGGGCGTTTGGTCACCGGGCAAAATCCCGCGTCCGCAGCGGGGGTCGGAAAATCCATGGTAGAGGTTTTGGATTTTATTGAAGAAGGGCGAATTGTTCCTGAACAAAATTGGTGTGAATGGAAAAGTCCTTCGTCTTCTGGTCGAGGTCTTCAGTGGTAAACGGTGAGTTGAAG
>JANJTG010000242.1 GCA_024711265.1 Bdellovibrio sp.
GATAGTCACATTTGCCATAATAAAAGTTTAACATATCTGCAACTTAAGGTAAATTGAGAAGCCATGGACGAAAAAAAGTCTGCCAAAAAACAAACTAAGAGCCTTGAACGGATCAAGTCATCCATGTTCTCTCGCAGTTTGTCGTTGGCAAAGCTGACCCTTCAAGCGGGCGCTTCGATCGCCCAACATGGTGTCAGCACCGCGCTAAAAAGCAAAGAAGGCAAAGAGGAAAACTGGAAGCGTCTGCTTCAGAATCAAGCCTCCCTTCTCAGCTCCGAATTGGGTGAACTTAAAGGAAGCCTGATGAAGGCCGGTCAAATGCTTTCCATGTATGGCGAGCACTTTTTCCCTCCCGAAGCCAATGAGCTTTTAAAATCATTGCAGTCAGACTCTCCGCCCCTTTCCTGGGAGGCCATTGAGCCCACGTTGAAAAAGAATCTGGGCCCAGAAAAATTAGCACTTCTGGAAATTGAAAAAGAGGCTCTTGCATCGGCCTCCATGGGACAAGTCCATCGCGCGCGAGTCAAAGCCAGCGGCGAAAGCATTGTCCTGAAGATCCAATATCCCAATGTCGACAAAGCCATCGACAGTGATCTTAAGGCGATTCGAACTCTTTTAAGCACCCTCAAACTTTTGCCCCGGGAATTTGACATGGATTCCCTCTTCGCGGAAGTTCGCGAGATGTTAATTCAAGAAACGAACTATGAACTGGAAGCACAACTGACGGAGGACTTCTATCAGCGACTTCACGGGGACTCGCGCTTCGTCGTCCCTCGCGTTCTGCGGGAGTTTTCGGGACCTAAAATCTTAGCCACCACCTTTGAGAGAGGTCTTCGCGTAGATGACCCCTTAATTCAAAGTCTTCCCCAAGAGCGTCGTAATAAGATTGCCTTGAGCTTCTTAGATCTCTACTTCAAAGAAATATTTGACTGGGGCGTGGTCCAGACCGACCCACATAGCGGGAATTATCGTATTCGCATCAATCCTCAGGGACATGACCAGTTGATTCTTTTAGACTTCGGCGCAACTCGAGCCTATGGCCAGGACTTCCTGATTCCCTACCGACGCATGGTCAAGGGCTCCCTTCTTAATGATCGACAAATGTTCATGCAAGCGGCCCTTGATCTTCGTTTCATTCACGATCAAGACGACGAAGAGCTAAAAAAAGTTTTCGAAGAGTTCTGTTTTCAAACCGTAGAACCCTTTATCTCTTACGAAGACCCCCGCAACAATCTGGGACAAATCGATCCCGAGGGGCTCTATGATTGGAAAAGTACGGATCTTCCCCAACGACTTTCAAAAAAGGTTTTTCAGATCGTCCGAAAACATTCGTGGCGGACACCTCCTCGAGAAATTATTTTCTTGGATCGAAAAACCGGGGGCGTCTTTATCTTTCTTTCTGTGATTCGTGCCAAGATCCGTGGTCGCGATCTTTTAATGAAATATATCGAAAGGGTCCCTTAATGAAGCGTGGCTTACTTGTTGTCCTTTTTATGTCGGCCTGGTCGTTGAGCGTCTTTAGCAAAAACACCACTCCACCGAATGTGGAATTCAAAAACCTCTCTGCGGAAGCTCTCTCCAAAGGATCCAAACTGCACTTTGACGACCTCAAAGGAAAAGTTGTTTTGATGGATTTCTGGGCCTCCTGGTGTGAACCCTGCAAAGAGGCTTTGCCTCACTACAATAAGCTTTACAAAAAATATAAAGATCAAGGACTGATTGTCATCGGCATCAACGAGGACGATGACACCAAAGAACGAGACGACTTTTTAAAAGCTCATCCCGTAGAATTTCCCATGTTTTATGATAAATCAAAGCAGATGGCCAAGGACTTTAAAGTTCAAGCCCTGCCGTCTCTTTTTGTTTTCGATAAAAAGCTGAAGCCGGTGGCTCTATATCGCGGATTCAGCGACGACAAACCACAAGCTCTTGAAAAACAAATTCAGGAACTTTTAAAAGACGAACAAAACTGAAGATCAGTTTCAGATCGCCGAACTGGTGCGAACTTCAGATAAAGTGATTTTCTTGACCCCATGAAGTTCACCCTGCAGCGCTGACGACAACAAATGAGCGACAGTTTCGGGGGCTTGTTCCAAAATCAGATGATCTCCATTTAGGATATTTACCCAGGCTTGCTTTTTATGTTCGGGAATACGATACCAAAATTCTTGGTAAAGACTTTGCGGAACCAATGTGTCTAACCCTGATGTGATTAAAATCAAACGCTCATCAGGAATTTGCGGAATCACCGAAAATGAATTGAACTCCATGATCCCTCGAGACAGCTCCACCGCGACCTGTCGGTGTCGCTCTTCGGGGATTCGTTTGAGATACCGAAAATTCATGTAGTGCTCAACAAATCTTTCGTAGGACTTTTCTAAGACCAAATACGGCTGTCGCAAACTTCGGGGCGTCATGGATTTCATAAGTTCAAACTGCGCTGCCCACAGGCGCGACAAAGGAAACGATAAATCCAAACGCAGAATAAAGGGCATTAACAAAATCAGATCTTTGACCTGTGTGGATGCCTCTTGCAACATTCCCAAGGCCACCCCGCCTCCGTAAGAAAAGCCGACTAAGCCAAATTCACGAATCGACAAGTGCGCCAGAAGGGATGTTAACGCTTCGACTTGCTCTTCGATAGAAAGTTGATACGGGAACTCATCTGACTTCTGCAGTTCCAGCTCCAAAGAAGATCCCTGTCCTGGCAAATCCACCAATAGACAAGGCCGTGTGATATTGGCGTGGCGCAAAGTCTCAACCCAGCTTTCCATGGAATCACTCAGCCCATTAAGGAAGACCAGGGGAACCCCCTGCCCGTCAATAAAGGCATAAACCACATCTCGTCCCGAGGGCGATCGGAAAATTTTCTTAAATAACTTAAACTTAACA
>JANJTG010000302.1 GCA_024711265.1 Bdellovibrio sp.
GAGTTAAATCTTTCTGCAAAATCATACGGCCCGCCCTTTTTTCCACCAGACTTTCTGCATTTTTTTGCTGATGGTTGTCCGCCAACGGAAGTGGAATAATGATCGGAATAATGCCAAAAGCGGCCGCTTCCGCTATTGAACTTGCGCCCCCACGACTCACGATGATATCCGCCCACTGATAGTACTTTGGCATGTCATAAATAAACTCAAACGGCTGTACTTCGCACGGAGCACCTTGATACTTGGCAGAAATATTGACAAAATCCAAAGCGCCCAACTGATGAACAACAGAAAGATCCCGAACCCACTCCCCGCCCGACATCACGGCGTCACTCAGACAGTTATTGATCGCGCGCGCTCCTTGACTGCCCCCAAAGGCCAGCAAATGGAACTTATCATCGGTGTGGGATTCATGAATCGCATTCTCAATTTCTTCGCGCACCGGCATACCGGCCTGAATAATCTGTTCGTTTTTAAGATGCTTTTGCGCTTCTGCAAAAACCACAAAACATTTATCGACAAATCGAGACAACAAACGATTGGCCATTCCTGGCATCGCATTGGGCTCCCAGATCGCGGTATTAAAACCAATAATGCTGGCGGCAAGAACGAACGGCCCTGAGGCATAACCCCCAACTCCGATGACATAAAGCGGTTTCAACTGTCCTAACAAACGAACCGATTGCCAGATTCCTAAGGGAATCCTGAAAAGTGTTTTCAATCGCTGCCAGGGACTTTTCACATTCAACTTCCCGGACTCGATCAGATGAAGGGGAAACCCTTCGCGAGGAACAATTTTTGACTCCAGACCAGTAGAAGTTCCAACGAAGTGGACCTCCACACTTGGGTCTAACTTTTGTATCGCCCGGGCAATAGCGATCCCAGGATAAATGTGACCTCCCGTGCCTCCACCGGCGATCACAATGGTTCTTTTACTCATGAATTCTTCACCTTTGACGTCGTCCATCGAGATCCAAAGCGGCGTGAAAACTTGTCTTCTTCAAAAGAGTTTTCAATATTGAGGATTAAGCCGAACATAAAACACAAAGAGACCAAGGAACTTCCACCATAACTTAAAAACGGCAGAGTCAAACCTTTGGTCGGCAAAAGCCCCATCACCACCCCTGCATTGATAAAGACACTGAGAGCGAAAGTCACTGACAATCCCAAAGCTAAAGATTTTTTAAAGGTGTCCTCTGCTTTGACCGCAATCTGAATTCCACGAAACACGACAAATCCATACAAAGCCAAGATCATTAAAAATCCAATGAACCCCATCTCTTCGCCAAAGACAGCCAAGGTAAAATCCGTATGAGCCTCAGGTAAGAAGAAGAGCTTCCCTTGGCCCTGCCCCAAACCAACTCCCGTCAATCCGCCCGAATGAAAACTCAACATACTTTGAATAACTTGGAATCCTTTTTGTGCGGGGTCCGACCAAGGATCTAAGAACGCCAGAACGCGGGCACGACGATACGGCACCGACATCACCAAGAAATAGAACGCTGGCACCAAGGCGCACATCGCTGCGATGATGTACTTCCATTGCAAACCGAACGCAAAAAGCAGAGTCACACCCACCATCATGATGATGGCGAAGGTTCCAAAGTCAGGCTGCTTAAGCAAGAAGACCAAAGGCACGATCATGGCCAGAAGCAACCAGTACCACTTCACCTTGGAAAGAGCATTTTCTTGACGCACCAATAAACTGGCAAACCACACGCTGAAAGAGATCTTCAGAAGCTCTCCGGGCTCAAAGCGAATTCCGAGTGGCAACTGAAGCCAGCGGATGGCTCCTCCCACACGAACGCCAATACCTGGAACAAAGGTGGCCATCACCCCTAAAGTCGCAAGGAACCACAACGCCCAGCCATATTTCTGAATATAACGAAAAGGGATATGAATCGTTCCGATCAAAACCGCGAAAGCAATGAAGGCAAAAATCAACTGCCTTTTAAAAAAGAAAAGACCATCGCCGTAAGACTCAATAGCAAAGATAAAACTGGAAGAGTAAACTTGAACGAGGCCGATTCCCAAAAGAGTGATGATGGCTAAAAACAAGCTGCTGGACAAATATCTCAACATAAAAAGGACTCCCGACCTTTAGTTTAATCAGAAGTCCATTTTATCGTCTATGACTCTCAAGGCGCTGATAAAAAAGCTGGACCCAGTTACTCGGCAATCACGTCCGCATTCGGATCTTGCGCAGAGCTGCCCTTTGTCGAAGGGGCTTTCTTTTCTGAAGAAACAGTAGCACGGCGTTCCCCTTTAGCCGCCATGGAACAACAGTAGATCACGCCAGCTTGATCAGAAGAATTCTTATAATTGGTGATTGAAAAGCTTTTGCTGGAGTCACAGCGATTGGCCATCTTCATGCTCAACTCAACATCCACGTCAGGAAAAAGATCGCCGCTGATAAACTCACAGTACATACCCGTGCTAGCTGCCAGTTTTTCGCGTTGCTCTTGGCGAGCCTTAAAAGTGCCAGAGGCACAACCCGAAAGGAACAAAGCCGACAAAGTTAACGGAATGAAAACACGTTGGAACACACAGCCCTCCTAGCTAAAAAAAAGGACTTCCCTCTTGGAAGTCCCCTCAATCGAGGTGCCACGAAGGCTCCTCGTACAAATGAGCGTTGAATCGCTCAGTGAAACTTTCTCACGATTTCCTTAAAATAATCTCCGCGTTCTTCGAAACTGTCAAACATGTCGAAGCTGGAGCAACCCGGAGAAAGAAGAACCGTATCCCCAATTCTCGACTTTTGGTAAGCGATCAAAACCGCCTCCTCAAAAGTACCGATCAAGAAGGTCTCTGAGAAGTCCCCAAGGTCGCGATTGATTCTTTCTTTCGCTTCCCCGACCAAGATCAAGGTTTTCACCTTTCTTTTCACGGCTGTTCGCAAAGGTTCGTAATTCAAGTTGGTGTCTTTTCCACCGGCAATCAAAATAACATTTTCATCGAACGTGTCCAACGCGCGCAATACCGCATGAACGTTGGTCGCCTTAGAGTCATTGTAGAACAACACTCCGCCGACTTTACGAACATACTCAATGCGATGAGGAAGGCCCGTAAAAGTGTCGATCACTTTTTGAACGGCTTCGCGAGTGGCGCCATGTTCGCGCGATGCCAAGATCGCGGCCATCACGTTTTCAATAGAATGTTTCCCACGCATTTTCATATTTTTGATCGTGAAGCTTTCGATTTCAGGACCTGTGCGGACACGGATTTCATCACCGATATTCACGGCTCCACCGATATTCATGATTTGAGGCTCTAGAGCGGGTTTGCGAGAGAAATAGAAGATACGTCCACGCTGAACCGCAGGATCACGGGCCAATTCCACAACCGCGTTATCATCGGCATTCAAAATGCTGGTCGTTGCTTGATTGGTATTTTTGAAAATCCGTCTTTTCGCATTGACGTATTCTTCCATGGAACGATAACGATCCAAGTGATTCTCTGCCAAGTTCGTAAATACGATATTCATGGGATTGAACGTGTCACAATGTTCAAGCATGAAGCTGGAAACTTCTGCGATCACAACTTGGGCACGTTCATCGGCACGAAGATAGTCGACAAGAGGCTTTTCATTCGCTCCGCCCACCCATGTTTTGATGCCGGATTCTTTCAAAATAGCCTCAGTGATTTTAGCCACTGTGGTTTTACCGTTGGTTCCCGTCAAACCAATGATGGGCTCTTTAATGAATCCCGCAGAGAACTCAAATTCTCCAGTGATTTTGATCCCCTGAGAACGGGCATAATCAAAAATCTTAAGATTACTAGGGACTCCTGGTGACAAAATCACCAAGTCTTGAGCGATGAACGTCTTAGGGCTGTGTCCACCCAGCTCAAACTTAATTGGCAAATCACCCAATTGCTCCAACTGGGTCGACAACTCAGGCTTTGATTTGTGATCCGTCACCGTCACTTGAGCGCCATGTTTGGTCAGGAAATGAGCCAAAGACGCGCCCGTCTTACCCAAGCCCACAACCAAAATTCTTTTATCTTTTAATTCACTAAACTCTTTATACATTTTCTTACCTCAATTTCAGAGTCGCCAGACTTAATACCGCTAATAAAATAGAAATAATCCAGAAACGGACAATGATTTTCGTTTCTGTGAGACCGCCCAATTCAAAGTGATGATGAAGAGGGGCCATTTTAAAAACTCTCTTTCCCGTCGTTTTGAACGAAACCACCTGCGTGATAACCGAAAGAGCTTCGACCACAAAAACACCACCCAAGACAAGCATCAAGAGTTCGTTTTGAGTGATGACAGCCATCGAGCCCAAAAAACCACCTAAAGAAAGAGAACCCACATCACCCATAAATACTTGCGCGGGATACGCGTTAAACCACAAAAACCCCATACCGGCTGCCACAATCGTCGCAGCCACCGGAGTTAACTCACCCGCCCCAACAACATGAGGAATCTGCAAATAAGAAGCAATGGAGTAGTGACCTGTCACATATGCAAAAAGTCCCAAAGTCGCTGCGGAAATCATCACAGGCACAATCGCCAATCCGTCCAAGCCATCCGTCAAATTCACGGCGTTCGCTGTTCCGACGATGACCAAAGAACCAAACACCACATAGAAGTATCCCAAATCCAAGGACACTGATTTCACGAAAGGCACCGTGACCGCAGTGCTAAGGCCATGAAAGTGAACCAAGGCGGCAATCACAGCTCCGCTGATAAGGAATTCTCCCGCCAAGCGAACTTTGCCGGAAAGTCCTTTTGAGTTTTTCTTGCTGACCTTGAGCCAATCATCCATGTAACCGATCAATCCAAAACCCCAGGTGATAATGAGCACCGCCCACACCAAAGGATTCATCATATCGACCCATAACAAACACGGAATGAGAGTCGACAGCAGAATCAAACCTCCGCCCATGGTCGGAGTTCCTGCTTTTTTCTTGTGCGTCTGAGGACCATCATCGCGAATACTCTGGCCAAAGTGCTTCATCTGCAAACGCTTGATGAAGTAAGGCCCCCACATCCAGCACAACAAAAAAGCCGTGAAAAATGCGATGAAAGTACGAACGGTGATATACCGAAAAACATTCAACGGCGAAAACTGATCCGCCATAGAGTAAAGCCATTGATAAAGCATGCTGCGCTGATCCCCTGTTGCGACTGAAGAATTAAAATATGCTAAGAACTTAAAGGATTTAGCATATATAACTTCTTAAAAGCAAGGAAAAGTTAATAACTATATGTTTTTACTTGTGTTTTTAAAATCGTCTGACATATGACAGGGGTCATACTCATTCCCGACTAAACTGACTAGAATAAAAAACGAAAAAGGGGGACCTCATGAAAATGGCATTGAAAGATCACATGACTCGCAAACTGGTTACTATTGGAAAAGAGGCCACTGCCGCTGAAGCCTATCGACTCATGTCGAACTACTGGATCCGCCATCTCCCTGTGATGGATGAAGCCGAAGAGTACATTGTGGGAATGATTTCTGAGCGCGATCTTTTAAGATCACCCTCTCCTGAAACCCGGGTTGGAACCCTGATGAGTTCTCCACTTAAAACCTTCAGTGTCGACACTCCACTCAAAGCCGTTGTCGATGCGATGATTGAAGAAAAGATTTCTGCTTTCCTGATCACCAAAGAAGACGAAGTGGTCGGCATCGTCACTTCGGAAGATATGTTGGTTCTTTTGGATCAACTTCTAAAGCAAGACAGCGGCCCCACTTGGTTGTTGAATGAAATCCTCATCAACCCCGCTCTCCAAAGAGCCGCCTACATGATGGGCCAAGCCGGAATCTAGAAGGTACGGCCTTACCTAAAAATCAAGGGGTTCGCAGGGGGCGACAAAACGTTCTAGTTTTGTGCCCCTTGAAGCTTTCACCACTGCGATATCACCGGACTTCA
>JANJTG010000330.1 GCA_024711265.1 Bdellovibrio sp.
GCTAATAATAGTTCCATCGATCCGTTCTCCCATTCGCGCGCCACGGTCAACGCTGTCAGCAGAATTGAAAGAATCGCGGTGATCGCTGCTGCCAACCCGGGCACCACAAACCATTGGCTATTCAACTCGGGATTAAAAAGAAACCTCGTTTCGACTTTTAAGGGCTCTTTCAACACACCCCCTTGTTTTTTTAAAAAATTCTTTTGAACTCCACCAAGATATCCCACGACAGAACCAGCTGAGGCGTTGTCAGAGCCATCCACCAGAACTTGCACTGAGCTTCCTGTGGACGGTTTTAAATCGGCGGTGAATGTCGGAGGAATGATCAAAGCCGCATAAGCCAATCCCTCGTCTAAGTGTTCTACGGCGTGAGAGGGGCTCGCCACATACTGCGAAACAAAGTACCCTGAGTTCGTGAAAGATCGAGCCAGCTCCGACGACACCTCGGACTTATTTCCATCAAATACGACCAAAGGAATACGATCCATATTAAACTCAATCGCATAACCGAAAAATAACACCATGATGACAGGCATTCCCAGCGCCATGCCCAACGTAAAAGGGTCCCGCACCACGTGGAAAACCTCTTTCTTTGCAATCGCCCAGATGGAACTTATCTTCATCTCCCCTCCACCTGATGAATAAAAACTTCCTCCAAAGTGACGTCCACGGAGTTACGTCCAGGAAAACTTTCTTGTTTAAGTCCAAGGGGAGAATTCAAAGCAATCAAAGCCCCTTCGCGCAGTAAAGCAATTCGCTGACAGTGCTCAGCCTCGTCCATGTAATGAGTCGTCACAAACACCGTCTTCCCAGATTTAGCAAGTTCTTGGATCAACACCCAAAATCGCTGTCGGTAGGCGGGGCTGACTCCCGCCGTCGGCTCATCCAGAAAAACCAATTCCGGATCATGCAACAAAGACGCAACAAGACTGACCTGCTGTTTCACGCCTCCTGGCAGCTCTCGAACAAGAGTTTTTTCCGACGCTCGAAAATGTATAAAACTTAAAAGCTTCTCTTTTTGTTCCTTGAAATTTTTCGTATCAAGTTTTCGCAAAGAGGCCGCGAAATCGAGATTTTCTTTTACGGTCATATCGTCATACAAAGTGAACTTCTGCGACATATAACCGACTTTCTTTTTCACATCGAAAGAATTTTTCTGCACATCCAGACCGCAAACCAAGGTTTTTCCCTCTGTCGGGACTAACAAACCACAGAGAACCCGAATGGTCGTGGTTTTGCCCGCACCATTCGCCCCGAGGAAACCAAAGATTTCTCCGGATCTTACCGTGAAAGAAATGTTTTTGACCGCAAAGTAGTCGCCAAAACGAACCGAAAGATTTTGCACTTCAACAACATTCATAGGCTCTCCAAAGAAAGGTCGTATTTTAAAAAAACCTCATCAAAGGTCTTACACCCCTCTTGTTGCAGTAATTCTTGAGGAGTCCCCTCAACAAGAGTTCTGCCATCAAAAAGCAAATGAACTTTGTCGCACTTAAACGCCTCATCCATGTAAGATGTCGTCACCAAAATCAGCACAGCCTCTTGGTTACGAAGTTCTCGCAAAAGATCCCAAAAATCCCGACGGCTTAGTGGATCAACGCCATTTGTGGGTTCATCCAGCAAAAGAACCTGAGGGGATGAAAGTAAAGAACAGATAAGTCCTAATTTTTTATACATCCCTCCAGACAACTGTGATGCCAAACGGTCCGTAAAAGGAGCTAGTCGTGACATTTGCAAAAGTTTTCCGCGGCGGTCTTTATAGAGCATCTCGGGCAACTCATAGAGAGTTCGAAAAAATTCCAAATGCTCATGAACACTCAACTCAGGATAAAGACTTTGGGTTTGGGGCATATAGGCTATCGACTCGCGAAGGCTCTTAAACTCCATTTCCGTCTTGTCATCAAAATACTGAATTTTCCCAGAGTCCGCCTGAAGAAGTCCTATCAAGTGCCTTAAGAAAGTTGTTTTCCCTGCGCCCTCTGGACCGATGATCCCATGAATTTCCCCAGACGCAAATTCCATCGAAAGCCCCTTGAGAGCCTGAGTCCGTCCCATTTTTTTAAAGATCTCGATCGCCTTCACAGAGATCACTCAACGCCTCATTTCTTCACGATCCACTCCAACGTCATTCCAGGCTTTAACAAACCTTCTGGGTTTTGAAATAAAACCTTTACTCCATACACCAACCGAGTTCGCTCTTCCCGTGTCTGTACATTTTTGGGAGTAAACTCCGCTTCGGGATTTATAAAGGAAATGACTCCTGAAAACGGCCTCTTATTCATCTCAGGCAAGAAAGCCGTCACCTCCTGTTGCAGCTTTAGAGGTGAAATTTCATCATGTGGAAGATAGAAATAGGCATAGGCCTCCTCCAAGTTACCGACAGTCAAGAGTTTGCTTCCGGGTCCCACCATTTCTCCGGGTTCAAAATAAGTCGTCAGCACGGTTCCCTGTAAAGGGGACTTGATCTCACACCACTGCTGGCGCAGTTCAACGTCGTCTTTCTTGTTTTTCATAAGATCATAGGATTCTTGCGAAATACTTCCACTGCGGTAAAGACGTGCGGACCTTTCAAAATTCCTCTTAGCCAGAGCAAAGGTAATTTTAATATCCTCACAAGAAAGAAGAACCAGCATTTGATCTTTCTTAACGACCTGCCCTTCTTTAACTAAGAACTGATCAATGACCGAAGACACTCTCGCAGGGATGTCTACTTTCGTGACCTCCACAGTGCCAGCATAAGAAAATTCACTTTTAAAAAGAGTCGTCTTTACCACATAGGCAAGAACAAGAAGAATAACGATCAATAAAAGAGGCAGGATTCTTTTCTTGGACATCTTAGATACAAGAATATCGAGACTCTAGGAAAGTAGATAGGCAGATGCTTAAAAAGCAAAAAGCCGGGCCTTTTCAGACACCGGCTTTTCACACACTTCTGGTAAGAAGAAACTATTTACCAGGGAAGAACCAGCAGCGAGGACGAACACCCGCTACATCACGAGGAGCATAGCAAGAACCCGCTTTGTAGTCAGAATTACTCAAAGCTTCGTTTTCTTTAGCTACGCAGAGCATGCCGGCGAAGTAAGTATCCAAACGGCATTGAGTCTCTGGATGTTGATCGTTCATGCGGCTAACTTGTCTCTTGTCTGGAGTACCAAAGTTAGGAGCTGTGGACTCTTTACGCAAAGATTGGAAAAGATTCGCCACAGATTGTCCCGCCAAAGAGCTTCTCATACAGATCAAACGATCTTGTTCATCAGTGAATTGAGCTTCACAACCCGCAACGGCCACGGGATCCAAATCAAGATCCTTAAGAATGGCTGCATTGTCGTCTTCCGCAAAGAAGCGACGAAGACATTTCAAAGTAGCGTAGTAGTCTGCGCCACCTTCATTTGTCGCCCACGAGCCCATCCATCCGCTGATTTTAGGAGCGCCACCATTGTGGTGACCGTACTCATGACAAGCAACCAAAGCGAAACCTTCGATCGTTGTTGCCTGGTGACGAGCCAAACCACCATACATATTCAAAACTTGAGTTTTGCCTGATCTTTGAGCAGAAGCATTCACCGTTGGATCGCTCCAAAGACGATTAATTTTCAGATTATCGCCCATTCTCTCCACATCGGCTTTAAAAATTTTCTCAATACGATCCAAAACATCATTGAATTGCTTTTCAGTGATGCCACCGGCTGTGAAAAGTCCCACTGGGATTTTCATATCATTCTCAGGCACGAAACCTGAGCAAAGTGTTTTTGTATCGGTCGCTGTATTATGCGTGAAGCCTAAAGTCGCGATTAACGCAACTACGGCAAAGGCACGACTTAGTGTTGATTTTGTCATGACTACCCCCTCCTTGAGTCTAGACGTGAGAAAAATCGTATCAATAGGATGCGGCCAAACTCAATTAAATAACCTTTGGATGGGGCACTGCGCCTTAGTCCAGGTGGAAAAAGAAATTTGTAATTAAAGACATATAAAAATTCAGACGAAAAGAAGGGGGGTTAATAACATTCTTGCTTTTCAGTTCAAGGAGCACTCGAAATGACATCTTTTAAAATCTGGTTTCAAGGTCTTCGTGGCAAATTACTCTTTTCTGCGATTTTGCCAGTTGTCGCCTTTGCGATACTCACCGGAATCTCTGTTCGGTCCATGAATTCTCTCGGAGAAATGCTGAATGACGCTTACTCTGAAACCATTCCCAGCCTTGATAGCTTGGGCCAAATGGGCACACAACGGGCTCGAGTCGGCTACTTCATTTGGGCTGCCCTGGCGAATAAAGAAGACCTAAAATCTCGGACCAACTTTATCAATAAAGCCAAAGAAGCCTTTGCTGATTTTAAAGAAGGGCAAAAATACTACGAGTCCACTCCCTTCACAGAAGAAGAGACAAAGAACTACGCCAAAACAAAGGAGTTCAAACCTCAGTTTTATGCTCTGACTGAAGAGATATTCGCCTCTTTAGAGAAAAATACTCCCGAGGAGGATGCCAAGGTTCATAAATTCATGAACGGTGGTGAATGGCACATCATGGCCCTTGAAGTCCAAAAGGCCATTTCTACTAACATGAAATACTATAACGCTATCGCTACAGAGAAAAACAAGATCCAACAGGATACAAGAGCCCACCAAGTTCAACTTCTCGTTCTCATTGCTGGCTTCTGTGCAACCGCTCTATTTGGTATTTTGATGTGGATTGCTTACCGAGTAACAAATACGGTCAGTCACATTGTTTCAAACCTCGGACAATCTGGAACACAGGTGTCAGAGGCTATTTCTCAGCTAACGGCTGCGGGACAAACTCTTTCTCAATCTTCCACGGAAGCCGCGGCATCCTTAGAAGAAACAGTCGCTTCACTCGAAGAAATGTCTTCGATGGTGAAAATGAATTCCGACAACGCGAAACAAGCGGCGGCTCTTTCTCAATCCTCAAAAGATGCGGCAGAGCAAGGTCAAAACGAAATTTCTCAGTTGATCGAATCCATGCGTGATATTTCTCAGTCGTCTAAAAAGATTGAAGAAATCATCAGCGTGATTGACGACATCGCCTTCCAGACAAACCTTCTGGCTTTGAATGCCTCCGTAGAGGCCGCTCGTGCCGGTGAACATGGAAAAGGTTTTGCGGTGGTTGCTGAAGCTGTTCGCGCCCTAGCTCAACGCTCCGCAGTAGCCGCTAAGGACATCAATGGCTTGATTAAAGACAGCGTTGAAAAAGTAGAAAAGGGCTCAAGTATTGCTGATCATTCCGGCGAGGTTCTTTCAAA
>JANJTG010000546.1 GCA_024711265.1 Bdellovibrio sp.
GGTCAGCGGTTCGAGCGTGTCGCGGGGCAGGATGCGGCCGAGGGCGAGGTTCAACGCCAGGGTCAGGGCGTGGGTGGGCGGTTGCTGCGGCAGGCGGGCGACGATCCGGGCGATCGGCGCCGGCACGGTGAAGCTCGGCACGCGGAAGTCGTTGAGGCGCGCGCCGATGCGCCGGCGCAGGCTGCCGGGGAGCAGTGCGGACAGCATCGACGGGTGGGGCAGGGCGGGGAGCGCGGGCATCGTCATTCTCCGGCGGGATGGACTTGAAGCGTGGATGAATCGATCGGGGGCAGGCCGGGGCGTCGGCGCTTACGCCGCCACGTACTGCTCGACGCCGGCGCGGCCGTGCCAGAAACCATTGCAGGGCTCGGCGACCATCCACGCGCGGCTGGCGGCGAGGGCCTCGGCCGGGGTCGTGGCGCCGTCGAGCGCGGCGCGAAAGAGCGCGACCACCTGGGCGGTGTCGGCACCCTGCGGGCTGATGCGCAGCACTTCGCCGTGCTCGCGTACCGCGGCCAGGTCGCCGAGCAGGTTGTGCACCCGCGCCGACTGTGTCTGGACGCCGTTCAGGGTCAGGAAAGGCTCGCCTTCGCGGGTGCGCAGGGTGATACCGTCCAGGATCGACAGGCAGCGGAACTCGCAGGTGTCCTTCTGCAGGTTGAAATGGCGGGCGGTGAAGCAGCGCGCCGAGTGCGCCAGCGGCAGGCGGCCGTAGGCGAAGATTTCGGTCTCGATCGGCGCGGCGAGGCCGGCGCGCAGCTCGGCGAGGGTGGTGGCGGAGAGCTCGGGGGCCACCGCCCAGCGGGTGGCGCCGGTGTCGGCCAGGAGCTGCAGGGTGTGCGGGTTGAAGACGTTCAGGGTCGGGCCGGCGATCCAGTTTGCCACCCCGGCTTCGGCGAGCAGGCGTACCGCGCCCATGTCGTTGGCTTCGACGCGGAAATCGGTCTGGCGCACGATGCGGCGCAGCGCCTTGAGGTCGGATTCGGATTCGATCAGGCTCTGGGTGCTGATCACCACTTCCTTGCCTGCGGCGGCGAGCATGTGGCCGACTTCGAACCAGTCGTCGAGGCGCAGCTCATGGCGGCGCGAGCATACGGTTTCGCCCAGATAGACGCTGTCGACCGGGCTGTCGGCGAGGCCGGCGTAGAAATCGAGCACGCTCTGGCGC
>JANJTG010000020.1 GCA_024711265.1 Bdellovibrio sp.
AATAGATTTATCTTTTCACTGCGTTTTTCGTCCAAAGTCTTTGCCAAAATGGCGGTCTTGGCTTTGGCCATGATCTTTTTTATGACCCTTTTTCGTTTGAATCTCTATTTATTGTCGGTATTTCACGCCACGCCGGATGTGGATTTTATGGAAGTTCTGCACTCATTCATGGCGGGATTTCGCTTTGATTTGTTGGTTTTTGGGTTCATCTTCATTCCTCTTTTTTTCATTTTAATGCTTCAGGCGTTCACGGAAAGATGGCCGCGGTGGATCTTTGCTGCCTATAAGATATATTTTGTTGGAGTTTGGTTTTTTATCTGCACGTTGTCCTTCATGGATTATTTCTATTTTGCGCGATACGGAGCGCGGATGCGATTTGAAAACTATATGTCTTGGTCGCCACAGGTCTGGATGGAGCAAGTTCAGATGTTGCCAAAGAATCAGGTGTGGATTTTTTGTGTGATCACAGTTCTGCTTTTCAGTTTGGGGTATATGCTGACAAAAAGTCTTAAGTTCGGCGACTGGAAAGATGAATATTCTCCTCAGAAGGGCTCTAAATTCGAAGTGTTTTTGAGAGTTTTTGTTCCTCTGATTCTGATCGCCTTGGCGGCTCGTGGCACAGTGGAGCCCCATCATTTAGCGTTGGAACACAGCGAGGTGTCCAGTAATAGGGCTATAAACGAGATGGCGCTTAATGCTGTATGGTGTTTTGATAAATAGATCAAATTGTGGGACTATCTCAGGGCTTCTTTGAAGAAGTCTATTAGGAGGATTTACGATGAAAAAGTTGGCTCTATCTTTGGTGGCGGCTTTGGGAATGATGTCATCTGTAGCGATGGCAGATATTGATTATGGTTTAGAAGTCGGTATTCGTCAGCAGTCGGGAGATGTTGATGGTGGATCCACAAAATCTCAAATGGGTCTTCAGTTTGGGGCAACGGCGCACTTTCTTATTTCAGGTCCTTTGCATCTTAGAACGGGAATGCTTTACACACAAAGACCTTTGGTTGTTGAGGGGACTTCGGACAATAAGATTTCTATGAACTACCTCGATATCCCAGTGGCTTTGATGTACAAGTTCGAAGAATACGCAGGGGTCTTTGCCGGAGTTTCTTTGGCTATGAACTTGGATAAGACGGCGGATGTGGGAACCGTGACGGACGTGAAGTCTCCTCTTTTGCCGATCCTTATTGGCGCCAGCTTCAAGTTTGCTCCTAACCTGGGTGTGGCTTTGTATTATGAAAGCGCCAGCGGTGAGGCTGCAAAAAATCTTAAAGATTATCGCGCTGTGGGCGCGAATCTGATGATCACTTTCGACTAAGGATTTGACGTGAAGCTTGGTTCTTTAAAATCCCCGCACTCTCGTGACGGGGAGCTTTGTGTAATTAGTAAAGATCTTAAGACAGCTGTTAAGGCAACCCACATCTCTGCGAACTTGCGAGAGGCTGTGGAAAATTGGAAAGACAAAGAGGCGTCTTTGCAGAAGATCTATGCGGATTTGAATGCCGGGTTAGTGGCAGATTCGTTTCCTGTGAAGGAAGGGGATTTTCACTCGGCACTTCCGCGCACGTGGCTTTTTGCGGATGGCTCTGCATTCATTTATCATATTAAACTGGTGCGCATGGCTCGGAAGGCGGCTTTGCCAGAGACTCTGGAAACCGTGCCTTTGATGTATCAAGGTGAATGCGGTCAGTTTTTGGCGCCCACGGAAGATATTCCACAGCGAGATTTTTCACACGGAACCGATTTTGAAGGTGAGGTCGGGGTGATTACGGATTTCGTGCCTATGGGTGTGACTCCGGAAGAGGCCCTTAAGTGCATTCGCCTTTTTGTTCTCATCAATGACGTTTCTTTGCGAGGGTTGATTCCTGAGGAATTGGCTCAAGGTTTTGGGTTTTTCCAAAGTAAACCTGCGTCGGCGCTCTCGCCGTTTGCGGTCACCGCAGATGAATTGGGAAATGGCTGGAAAGACGGTCGTATTCACTTCCCTTTGCAGGTGAACTACAATGGCCAGTTTTTTGGAAAAGCCAATGCCGGGGCCATGCATTTTCACTTTGGACAATTGATCGCTCATGCAGCCAAGACGCGAAATTTAGCGGCGGGGACTGTGATTGGCAGCGGGACTGTTTCTAATGAGAGTCATGAAAATGGTTCAAGCTGTCTGGCTGAAAAACGCATGATTGAACAGATTGAAACGGGCTCTATTAAGACGCCTTTTATGAAGTCGGGCGATACCATTGAGATTCAAATGCTGGATGATAACGGTCAGAATATCTTTGGAAGAATCTATCAAAAGGTGAAGGCCGTTTAGGCCCTCACCTTCCTTTTATTAAAGTGCTTCGATAACACCACAGGCAATTCTTGGGCCTGAGTTTCCGGCAGGTTGAGATTTCAAGTCGTCTTTGTCTTTATGAATAATGACGGCTTTTCCGATAATGCTCTCGGCGCCTGGCTTCATCGTGAGCCCCTCAAGAGTTAAAGAGGTATTGGCTTTTCCTTTGTTGTTGGCTATCAAGTTTCCAAAATCACCAGCATGATGACTGTTGGATCCAGGGGCACCGTGTGTGCCATGAGCAGGATTAAAATGTCCTCCGGCAGATGAAAAGTCAGCCTTAGAGCAGTCGCCGACCTCATGCAAATGAAACCCGTGGGGTCCCGGCTTAAGCCCTTCAACTATGGTTTCGACTTTCATTTTTCCACCGTCTTCACTGAAGTGAATGATGCCTTTGATTTTAGATCCATTGGCCGCTTTCAATACAGCTTGAGCCTTTGTAGGAGCAGGTGTTGCAACTGCTTCGGCAGAAGAAGTTGTTTCGGCTTGTTTGGGTGATTGAGCGCAAGCCATCAAGGTCAACGCCAGAATTCCTGTATAGAAGATGTTTTTCATAAGATGAGTCCTTTCATGTTTCAACACTATAAAGGCCATCTTACTTTGTTAAGATGAGATGTCATTACCGATTGGAAATATAGGCCAGAAGTCCAATCACAATGATGGTCGTAAGATAAAACAAAATGACCACACGACCTAAACGAATTTTCTGGGCGAGAAGTGCTCGGGTAGCTAGAGTTGTCATAACTACCTCCTTCTTTTTCTATGTCAATTATCTCACAAGTAGCCAGAGTCTCTCCAATAGATATTATCTAAGTGACATATAGATAGAACCTTTGGAGGAGCTATGAATACGAACTCAAATAAAACTGTGCAGGCCTTATCCAAAACCTTATCTGAGGAATATGTGCTTATGTTAAAAACTCAGAATTTCCATTGGAATGTCGAGGGGCCTTTGTTCTTTTCTTTACATCATCTTTTTGAATCTCAGTACAAGGGTCTAGGTGAAAAGGTGGATACATTGGCTGAAACGATTCGCACCTATGGTGTAAAATCCCCGGGAAGTTTTCGCGACTTTCTTAAAACATCCCTGATTGATGAAGCCCCGGCGGATAATATTTCCTCTCACCAAATGGTCGAAATTCTAAATAAGGATCATCTGGCAATGGCCGCCCGCTTGAAAGAGCACCATGAGTTTGCCGAAAAGTCAGGGGATGTGAATGCAATGGTTGTCTACGAGGATTTGATTTCGTTTCATGAAAAGTCCGCCTGGATGATTCGTAGTCATAGGGCATAAATAGATGACAGAGAAGTCCATGCCCGTGGAAGCTGAAGGGGAAACAAGGAGACCTCGATATGTTCACTATTTTCGGCCCACTCTTCTTCTCGTTGGCTATGGCTCAAGAAAAAGTCCAGGTTCAAAGCTTAACGCCTCAAGGGTTTGTAAAGTCTGTTGAGCAAGTGCGGATTGAGTTTTCGCGCCCAATGGTTCGATTTGGAGATATTCATCTAGAGGCGCCAGCGCAGAGTTCTTGTTTTAAAAATGGTCAAGGTCGTTGGATAGATACAAAAAACTGGGTCTATGACTTTAAGCAAGCCCTTCCTGGGGGCAGTGTTTGTTCGGTGATCGTGATGGGGAAGACTTATCACTTTAATACCGGTGGTCCTCATATCAAAGAAACCTTTCCGATGCGCTATCGCCCGATAGATCCAGAACAAAACTTTGTGCTTATGTTGGATGCTCCGGTAAAAACGTCGTCACTGAGCGAAGGAGCCTATTTTGTTGTTGAAGGGTTGGGAGATCGCATTCCAGTAGAAGTGTTAGAGGGAAGTGCGGCTCTGAAAATTAAGGCTGCGGCTGAAGATGAATATAAATATGAGAAGGAAAGTTTCAAAGGGGACTTTGTCGTTATCAAGGCTCAACGAGCATTTGCGCCAGGAGCGCGTGTCAGTCTTGTTTGGGGGAAGAAAGTTCAATCGGCTTCGGGATTTTCATCACCTGGGGATGAAACTTTAGAGTTTACAGTGGCGGAATCTTTTAAGGCTGATTTTAGCTGTGATCGGGAGGGCCCAGGGAAACCTTGTGTGCCTTTATTGGGAATGCGTCTTTATTTCACGTCGGCCATTGCATTGAAAGACGCGAAGAATATTTATTTAGAGACAAAGGACAAGAAAAAGATTACGCCCTCGGGACTTGAAGAACTGGCTACAAAAGACAGTATTTCATATTTGGAATTTAAAGGTCCGTTCCCAGCCAATTCAGAATTTAAGTTGGTCCTGCCTTCAGATCTTAAAGATGAAGATGGGCGAGTTCTCTCTAATAAGATGCAATTTCCTTTGGTTGTAAAAACCGGAGAACAGCCCTCACTTCTAAAGTTTGCCGCTGATTTTGGACTTATTGAAGCAGGACCTGAAGCGGCGTTGCCCGTCACCTTAAGACGAGTTGAAAAATCTCTTCAGACTCAGTTCATAGGATGGACGGGTCAATGGAAGGCCTCGCAGTTTAAAGAGATTTTAAATAGCCTGAGTGAAGTTCAAAGAAGTCCTTATGATGTTACCAGGCTTGCTACTTTAAAAAAGCTTCCGTCCCAGAAAATTCAAGTGCAAAAACCTTTGAAGGCCTCGGACACCGAAGTGGTGGGTGTTCCTTTGAAGAAAACGGGCTTCTATGTTGTGGAGATGGAAAGTGCTTTATTGGGTGAAAGTTTACTCGCACGCAAGACGCCCTACTATGTGCGCGCAGCGGCTTTAGTTACAAATTTAGCGGTGCATTTGAAACACACCAACCAAGAGGCCTGGGTGTGGGTGACGGATTTAAAAAATGCACAGACTGTTTCGCAAGCAACGGTGAAGCTTTATGATGTTCAGGGTAATGAGGTGTCTCAAGGAGTGAGCGACAGCAGGGGCTTAGTTCACTTTCGATTTAAGAAGCCTCTCAATGAGTGGCCGACGCGCAGTGAGTCTTCGTTTTATGATGGTCTATTTGCTGTCGCAGAAAAAAATCAGGACTTCAGTTTCACGCACTCTTCGTGGAATCGAGGAATTGAATCATGGAGATATCAACTGGGGACGTTAGATTACAGTGCCCCCCTTGTTGCTCACGCGATTTTGGATCGCACTCTTTTTAAACCAGAAGAAGTTCTTTCGGCGAAAATCATTCTTAGAAAAGCTCAAAATCAAGGGTTGGCTCTGCCGTCCGAGGTTGAATGGCCGACAAATCTTCTGCTGTCCCATGATTCGGGTTTGCAATCTTTCAAGGTGCCTTTGAAGTGGAACAAACAAAAGGGGACGGCTTTACTTAAGTGGAATTTGCCTCCTGCCATTAAAATGGGTCACTGGAGTTTAGTTCTAGAAAAGGAAAAGCCCGCACTGTCTCTTCCAGTCGGTGGATTTTCGGTGGAGAGCTTTCGGGTTCCTCTCATTCAAGTGCGTTTGAACTCGCCCTCTCCTTTCTATGTTTTAGAAAAAACAGTGCCTGTTCAGGTTTCAGGTACTTACTTTGCTGGAGGCCCGGCGCTGGGCCTTCCTATGAAGATGCGATGGAGTGTGGAGCCGAGCAGTTTTTTTGCGCAAGATGAGGACCTCCAGGACTTCTCTTTTGCAAATGGAACTGTGAAGGAAGGACTTTTCAGAGCGGGCGAAGATGAGGGGGCTCGTTATATTCCCCAGAGTGGTGTGGAGAGTTTTCAGTTGGATACACAGGGCGGGGCCCAGATTCCCCTGAAAAATCTAAAATACGGATTGGGACCGCAAAAATTAAGAACGGAAGTTGAATTCAAAGATC
>JANJTG010000053.1 GCA_024711265.1 Bdellovibrio sp.
AGAGGACGCGCTCCAAGGACGAGACGCGCGTAAACCTCTTCGGCGGGAACTCCCCGTGCCATCAATTCAGCCACGGCGGCGGCAACGAAAGGAGAAGCCTGAGAAGTACCAGAAAGATATTCATAACCTAAGGTCGAGCGAAATCGCACAGGACGCTTCGCCATTGGGAAGGTGCTTAGAATATTTAAACCCGGTGCCACGATATCCACACCACTTCCGAAATTCGAGAAGTGAGCCATGGCACCATCCGGCCCCGCCGCACCAACGCAGATAACATTGCGATACGCACAGGGTCTTAAAAGAGCACGTGTGGAGTCATTGCCGGCTGCCGCAACGATGATCACTCCGCGGGCTTGTGCTTCGGCAATCACTTTTCTCATAAATTCAGAATCTGAAGTTTGCGGCCAGCCCATTGAAAAGTTGATGACTTGAGCGCCTGACCGCATGGCATAGATCACCCCACGAGCGACCAGATCTCCCAAACCCTTTTTTAGATTTTCTCGGCCTTCTTCAAGAGGAGAATCATAAATGGACAGAGGCTTAATGGGTTCACTGGGTTGAACGCCAATCACTTGAACGGGAAGAATCTCGACGTTCTCGCTCAAACCACGCAGACCGATATTGTTATCCACCTCAGCGGCAATAATTCCTGCAACATGACTTCCGTGTCCCTGGTCATCATCAAAATCAGGACGCCCGAGAATACCAGCCGAATTTACTCCGCCCAAAAGACTCCACCCTTGGCAATCTAAAGGATATCCATTTTTGTCTTGATCGACTTCAGGATTTTTTAAATCCATCCAAATGGCTTCACACTCTTTACGATCCTTGTCGGCAAGACAGCTCTGAAACTTGGTTAAAGCCCGGCACTCAGATTCATTTCTATGGATGACATTCTTTAAGTCTGGATGAGTTTTATTAATTCCCGTATCTAGCACAGCCACCAAAATCTTTTTCGTGGCTTTTTGTGGAAGAGGTAAACGCACGTCTTCTTGGGGACGCGCCGGCAATCGATAGGTCTGCAAGGGATCCAAATCGACCATTTGTGGTTGCCCTTGATTGTTTAATCCCCATTGAAATTGAGAGAAGGGATCAGCCGCCTGCACCGAGAAGGACACAAACATGGAAAGTATTACGACAATATTTCTCATCGGAAGCTTCCTTGTGAACGATCCAATTCGATCGGAGAAATGCGGGTCTTATTAGCAAACATCGCAATGAGACCACTGGCATAATCGATGTTCTTCTTAGGGTCCCCTAAAGAATTCGAGAAGTATTCCAAATCCCCATCCTCATCCCCACTGCGGAAGCCGTTGATACGAACGAAGAAGATGTAATTTTCTTCACCCAAAAGCTTTAACAACTGAGGCAGCGGTATTTCCTGCTCCAGAACGTAGATCACATTCGTCATCCATTGGGTTTGTGCTTTTTTATCCTTAGGGTAGCTTGAAGAAAGTTTTAAAAGCTTTTCCATCCAAGGCATCATACACTCGTAGTTGGTACCATTGATCCAAGCCGATGTCGGGATGTTGTTGGAATTATCACGCCCCCCTGCTGAATTTTGCTGATATTCTTCGCAGGCTTGCAGGAAGCGAGATTTCCCTTGGTTGTAATCGCCATTTCCTAATACTCGCAGCATATCATCAAACATTTCACGATCATTGGCGCGAGCTTTCTTACCCATTTTTTCACTGAGCTTTTGAAATAGACCACTGATAAATTTCGAACGTTTAACCGGCTTTCCATCAGCCTCTGGTTGCAAAATCAGATCGCGAATCTTATCCAATCCCCCGGGAAGAATCGAAAGGTTCGCGGTAATTCGATAAAAGTCCACAGCGGTCACGTTGGCAAAAGCCTCTGGTTCAATCAAACGATAGGACATCAAGGGTGCCCCATTCAGTTCTCCTTGAACTTCATCCAATAACTTAAAGAACTTTTTGCGACTTAAATGCCAACCACCCCAAACATGCTGAACCACCGCCACCGAAGGATATTGC
The DNA here is from genome assembly GCA_024711265.1 of Bdellovibrio sp. GTDB lineage: Bacteria > Bdellovibrionota > Bdellovibrionia > Bdellovibrionales > Bdellovibrionaceae > Bdellovibrio. Next base: position 1,998 of record JANJTG010000053.1, read on the forward strand.
TTCGCATTCACCGTCAGATCAGATTCGGTAGTGACCATTCTCCAATAAGCTTTTCCAAAAGGCGTGTTGGCGGGATTGGGATCATCACTGCGAGCGACATCCACACGACTTTTCGATGACCACTTATTCAGAATTCCTTCAACCCAATCAAAGGCAAAACCTAACAAATCGCGCCCCTTCAGTTCGCCTTTTTTATTGGCAAACAAGGTGACTTCTTCGTCTTTGGGGTTGAGTTCCGGAGCCTCGGGACTGCGAGGGTAGCGGATTTTTAAAAGATGATCTTCATTAAAAGAATTCACTCTCATTGCTAAAAACTTTGAACGCAGCTCTTTGGTTTTCAGCTTATGATCAATTTCAAATTTTCTATGGGCGAACTTGGCATAAAGAAGCTCTGGATCATTACTTTTAAAAAGAGCTCTTAAGGCAGGCTTCAGATTGTCCCGCGTTTGAATAAACTCTTTAACAAACTTCTGATCCACACGATCCGTGTCCAAAAGATCCGCGTACTCGGGATTGTAATCGATCACGAAGGCATCCGTGTTGAGGTCCGTCCATGTGGTGCTAGCGCGAACTCTCAAGATATTGATAAAGTAGTTCAAGTCCAGCGTCATGCCCATCGCTTTTCCTGTTTGTGAACGAACATAGACCTGAATGCCTTCTTTGGTTCTCATGAAGTTGGTTTGGCGCAGGATCACACGGGAACCATCGGCACTCAACGACACGGAATTCATAAAACTTAATGGAGAAATCCCCATCAAAACATCCAAAGAAGAAGCCAATTGTCCATAAACTGACAAGGCGACCGAATCAGTCACAGTGAAAACCTCACCCTCACGAAGATCCGCCAGGAAGGCATCCAAGGGTTGGGTGGTCTTTCCATCCGTCGATTTAATAAGGTCTTTTTCAGTCAGGACCTTTGAAAGATTACTCATGAAGTGAGGAACAACAAGATCTTGCCAAGGTACTTTGGTTCCCTCTTGAATGGAAAGAAGAGGTCTCACATGGGTATAGTCTCTCATGACCATCACATTGGCGCCGCCCAATGGCGTAATATTAGGTACACCATCCAAAGCCATGAAGTATCCGAGGTTGGCCCCGACGCTGAGATTATCCACTAATTGAATAGGCGCCGAGCTTCCGAAATAAGTGCCTGTCGTCACATGACGAGTCCCCGCCATTTTAAATCCGCCCACGGGGCCACCCCAAGCCTCCACCTGTTGATACAGAGGCTCCAGTGGTTTTTCTTTGATGTGTTTATAGATTCTCTCGGTCACCTCTTGGCGACGATCCGCATACAGATCACTCACTTTAAGAAGATCTAATTTCTCATTGATATGATTAAGAAGTGTTCCAATCGCGGCGGTCTTCCCGCGGATGCCCATATAGCGTTCCAGGTCTCCGTCTTGAAATGGGGACTGACGGTCGCCATGAGCAAAACGCTGAGGGTATCCAGGCACAAACTCTTTCATCACTTTGCCATTTTGAACCAGGCCATTGCGGGAATTGACCTCTAAAGAAGGAAGATTCCAAGATGCCTTGCCCTTAAGATCAAAAAGTTCTAGCGCATTATTCGCCCGATGAAGAAGTTTTGCTAAAACCAATTCCTCAAGCTCTGCGGGAAAGGCCCCCGCCTTAACGATATCCTGAAAGTCCTGTTGACGAAGATTCGCAAGTCTTCGCACCAACCAACGGGCATCTTCATAAGTACAAGCCGCAAAGGACTCTGCGGAAGGATGATTGATAACGACGTGACCAGAAAGGACCGACCCCAATTTCGGCGAAAAACGATTGATACTCTCTGGCACATCCACCAAAGCAAAGGGCAGAATCAGGGCGCGGTACGCGCGATACCGAGAATACCTTTGAACCGCAGGAAGTTGATTTGGATTATTAGGATCCGGAGCGTAACCCCATTGAATATCGAAGTACTCTGCCACCGCCGGCTCAAGCATAGCATCTGAAAACACCACCGAATGGTTTTCTGCATTGTCCTCAAGAACCCATCCCCGACTTTCAAAGTCTGAAATCATCGACTCTTGGGCGTTTTTTAAAAAAGTCTTCTTTTCTTCCTCACTTGAGAAATAAACGCGCAAATTGCGATAGTATTTTGGTGAGGGGACGTAGTATCCGAGCTTTCTTAAAAGAGCCGCACGCATTAAAGTCGTATGGGTGTAGCGGCTCAGACTCAGGCGATAAAAAAGATTCGGGTTCTCCAGGGATTGCACGCGCGACATATAGGTAAACGGAAGGGCCGCTTCTTCAGAAAGAAACTGAACCCCGCCAGTCGCCAAAGGATAGGAGCCTGGAACATTCTCAACAGCGCTATAAATACGGTTTTGCCACATCTTATTTTCAAGAGGATTTAAAGCACTCAGGTCAGTTCCTTGGGCCGCTAACGCAGCGGCCTGCCCCACATCCAACGGAGATCCGGAATTATTCACTAAGTCTGAAGAGGGTTTTTTGATGGACTTTAAAGGCAATGAAACGCTCTCGGCACTCGCAATAGAGAGCATCATTAAACAGATCGCACAGACAATAACAATTCTCAGGGACATTCAAAAACCCTTTCAGGGCAGTGCCAAAAAGACCCGCTTTTCGAGTTCCGCCTCGGATTCAGCAAAGAGCAGGCCAAAAAATGTCAGCGGACCGATCCATCGTTCTTCACTAAAATCGTTTTCACATTAAAAGACCGCTGGGTTTCTGCGGTCTTTGGTATTTATTATATGATTGCAGTTCCTATCGACACATTGAGCGGTAAAAAGCCAACATAGCCTGTTCAAGAGCTTCTCGCTCTTGCTCATCCACGATGTAAACGCCGAGGGCCTTACTCCCTTCAACGCCCTCAAAGAAACCCATCACGCCGGGAGAATAGAAATGATCTACACGCGTAGAGAAATACACGATCTGATCTTTGTAAGGAGAGTTTGAATCATAGACCGTGAACTCAATGAGGTCATTGGCGACTCGCTGATAGGATTTGACCATCACTACGTGTTGAGTGGTGCGATTAAAACGAAGATTGATCAAGGTCAGACGTTTGCCGTCAAGATTTCGCATTAACTGCTCAACTGTTTCGCGATTCTTTTCTTCCGAGCGAACGCCGTTCCCCATTCCCATACCGATGTTTCCTGCACGGAAAAAATGGTTGGCTTGATTCACTTCAATATCATTTTTAAAATTACGAATCACCTTATGACCATTCAACTCCTGAGCGTATCCCTGCATGAGTCGATTCCACAGTCCTCTATCTCCACTGTAACTGCTGTCATTGAGGTTGGACTCTTCAACCGCAAATACATTGAAGGTCTTCAGTTTTTTTGAGTAGAAAGGTTGGGTCTTATTATCGTGGTCGTATTCGTTGTATCCTGGATTTTCCTCAAGAGTCTCTCGGCGAACCATATCCAGCATCATCGGAACTCTTTTTTCCATACGCTGACTGCTCGATGTGTTGTAGCGAGCCAAATAGGAAACCATACGTTGAGTGCTAGCAAGTCCCCAACAACCAGCAAGCGGAATCAGACCACTGCGAAAAGACCAGTTGCGAATAGGCATATTACGTCTTTGCTCAAAGGCGTCATCACGAATAGCCCGATAGATGCTATCGACACTTAAATTTTGACAACTTAAGTTCTGCACTAAGGAGTCATTGACGACCCGTCCCTGTTTTGCGCCCTGGGCATAGGCTTTTTCAGCCGCCACCATGAATGACGATAGAAGACCCACAATAAAGATCAAGAAAAGTACAAGAGCTCGCATCCGACGTCCTTTCTTTTACAACGTCGAACGCTAAAGCAATTCACAATCCACTGTCTTTGGGTGTTTAAAAGCTTTTCGGCTGTCAAAGAGTTTTACAGTGACTAAAATCGCAGGACTCTGTCACTTCTGTAGCTTTTGAAATTCAGGATGAAGAATATCTTCTTCCCGACGCATTCTTGTCTTCAACTGGAAAACCAAACGCCCCCAATCTTTGGCAAACTCCAAGGCAGTCCCTCCCTTTTCAAAACGATCGAAAAAGGCAAGCACCTCGGCGGAAATCTTATCCATCTCGTTAGCAAACATATTCAACTTGCTCTTTAGCGCAGGATCCAGTTCCGCGGCCTTCTTTAGCGCAGGATAAAAATACTGATCCTCTTTTTTGAGATGATCCAAGAAGGCTTTCTTAAGGGTCAATAGCTTCTTCTGCTCCTCAGGTCCCAGGCTCTTGATGCTCTCCAAAAAATTAACAAAGGCAACGTGATCATTTTTTAGGTCATTGATAGTATTTGACATAATACCCCCCATTCCAAGCTTAGGAAGAAAAGAGATGTCCTTCCTTGATGAGGGTCAATTTTGCAGAGTATTTAAAATAAAAAACCCCTTATCGAAATAAGGGGTCAACAAACACAATATATTCCCGATCTGAACCAAAAACTAGAAGTTAATTCCCAGTCCCACGGTTCCGTAGAACGTATTCAGTTCTGCTTTCTGATTTAAAGTCGCATCGGTAAATCCATAACGTTTGATACCAAATCCGGCTTCTCCGAAGTAGCGATCCGTCCAAAGAACCTTACCATGGAAATTCAACGACATGGATGACTGCAGAGTCACGTTCGCATCCATGGAGCTTGTATAATAAATAAACTCCATATCAACCCACTTTGGATATCTCATAATAGGTACGATATTGAAAAGATCATCGAACACCTTCGGCATAGAACGGGCCCAGAAGGCCCCCACTCCTAACATCGGTGCCTTCAGTTGATCAAAGGTCACGTTTTGATATGAGAGCATACCACCGACGGACTCATCTCTTCCCCATAACCCAGGGGTTGCGCGATATTTGAAGTCCAAGGTCAAAACACTCAATGGCGCTGTATTCCCCGCTTCATCGACTTTGAGTTGATTGAAGGATTGGAAGAACTTTGCACTCACTCCCCATCTTTGGCGGGACATCCAATAATTGGTCCATCCAAAAAGATCTTCAAACCATTGATTGTAGGCAAGCTCTCCCATCACGATAAACTCACCGGAGGCCTGAACACCCGTAAAACGTCCCGAGACCTCACGAGGAAATCCTTTGTAAATCTCGTAATAGGATTTATAAGCCTTACCATCGAAATTAACATTCAAATACGAGCGATTGATCTTACCGCGCTCTGTCGCTTTAAAATGCCACACAAAAGATGCCGGATCCTGAGCATTCACATCAACAGAGTTTTGCTCGGAACTGACTTCTGCGACAGGTTGCTTTCGTCCCTCAAGCTTGATTCCGTCAATGTAGGTCCCCGTCGGCGTGCGCTTGCTGAGATAAACACGTGATTGAGTTCGAGGAATCTCCGAAAGCTCGAATCTTTGTTTAAAGACGCCGCCTCCCTGACCAGGCAAGTAGACTTTAGGATCATCACGACGAATCGCCATCGCCCAAAACTTACGAGGATCCCCGATGGTGGACTCAAAACCCAACAGCTTCGTCAAAGCACTATATTGATCCGGATTCAAAATCACAGAGCGACCAATCGGGCGCGTGTCGTAACCCACAATACGCAGAACCTCGGGCCTTTTGGTGTCAGAAATGTCCATCAACTCTAACTTGTTCGGAGAGCTGACGAACTCATAAGACTCTCCACTGGCCAATTCAGAAAAGAAAGCCGTGGGCATATCCGCCGCCACCGGAACAGAGTTCTTTAACGGAGCCTCTTCATTTTGCACCAGAACCCGCGCGGGAGTTGGATCAACTCTCACTTTTCCCATGACCACATTGTTGCCCGCCGACTTTGTGCCGTATCTTTGCGAACACATTTTCGTCGAATTTTTACCGTCTGTTTGAGTCACACAAAAACGAAAGACTTCTTTTTGCCCCCAAAATGGCGCATTCGCTGATTGCGCATCCACGATCGCAAACTGAGACGCAAAAATTCCTGACCGAACAAGTTCTTTTGCTGAAACCCCTTTGCTGATCAAAGCTTTGCGCCACTCTTCAAGCTGCTTCATCCAGCGAGCTTGATCGTCGGCGGTGAAATTATAAGTCCATAAAACCGTTCCCGTACGGGAAATCATCTCAAGAGTTCCATGAGTCAAGAGCTTGTCTGGCCAAGACATGATCAAAGCATATTTACCCGACTCACTGCTGCTTAAGACTTGATTCAACTGTGAATGAGTTTTCCCCAAGGGCAATAAGGCGAAGAAAAAGTTTTTTTCATGCAACGCCACGTTGCCGATCTTCAAAACCTTCCCCTTTTCTCCCGTCAAATCATATTCCAACTCCATCGGTGGCAAGATGACGCCATTATCCAATTGGTCAAAATAAAGAGCTTTATTAAAATCCCGCGTGGCCGCTGTCTTCAATAAAGATCTTTGCGGCGCAGGGACCTCTTCTTGAGTGGTCTCGGGTGGGGTTACAGGATTCGCGACTGGAGCGGCCTCTTGAGCCTGCGCAAATACTCCAAAAGAAAAAAGAAGGGAAAATACCAGATGCTGCGCAATATTCACGGTGTTACCTCGCTGCTGTTCTATATCTTGAATTTTATTGAATACAGGCCTGGGTAACAAGCTAAAATATTGGACTGTCTGGGATTTTCAGATTATTAAGAGCAGATCAACCTTAAGGAGCCCTATGTCTTCCGCTCGCACAGTTTATCACATGAGAGTCGAACAAATCATCGACCACACCCCGACCGTCAGGGAATTGGTTCTAAAAGCAGAGACTCCGGCAGAGTTTAGCTTTAAAGCCGGTCAGTTTGTCATGCTCAACGTGCCTCAAGGGGAGGCAAAACCTGTACTGCGTGCTTATTCCATTGCTTCTGATGACCGCATCAAAAATGGCTTCCGACTTCTTTTTAAGTTCGTCGAAAACGGAATCGCCTCGACCTTTGTTTGGAGCCTTAAAGGAGGAGAACTTATCAACTTTACAGGCCCCTTCGGAAAAGTCTTCTTCCAAGAGCCACCGACTGAACAGATTGTTTTCCTAAATACAGGAACAGGGCTTTCACAACACATCTGTTATCTTCTTTCAAAAAAAGAACAATATCCCAATCTCAAGTATCGCATGCTCTTTGGAGTTCGCACGGAAAAAGATATGTACTACGAAAAAGAGATGGCGGCTTTAACGAAGGAGTTGAAGGACTTTAAATTTGAGTTCGTGTTAAGTCGTCCCCAGGATACTTGGACTGGGAAGAAGGGGTATGTTCAAAACTTTATTTCAGAATTTGACTATAAAAACATTCCCACCACTTTCTATCTTTGCGGGAACGGTGGCATGATCAAAGAGGTCAAACATCAACTTATTGAAGTTGATGGCATAGACAAACACCGTATTTGGTCAGAAGCCTTTGACTAAACGTCGTGCGGCCTTAGAGTTGGTATTTGCCGGAGTTCTTTGGGGCTTTGGCTTTGTCGCCGCCGTTTGGGCCCTGAAGGCCTTCACTCCGGTCGAAACCCTGATCTATCGATTTATTATTGCCGCAGTGATCGGCGAGACCCTCTATCTTGCCATCAAAGGTCCCCGATTCACGACGATTCGCGAAGAGTTTTTTCGCGCCCTTCCCGCCGGACTTCTTCTGGGGGGAATGCTGCTGCTGCAAACCATTGGGCTTAAATTCACAACTGCAACAAAAAGTGGATTCCTCACAAGCCTCTATGTGATCCTCGTCCCACTTATGAACACTTGGTTTTTTAAATCCTCCAGCACTTGGAAAAACTATGCCCTTGTAGGATTGGCTCTTCTTGGAACTTTTATTTTGATGGACGCTAATCTTGAAGATGTCAATGTGGGAGACCTATGGACAATTGGCTGTTCTCTTTTTGCAGCCTTTCATATTATCTACATCGGAAAAATTTCAAGCCGCGTAGGCAATGCGTTTCGTTTTAACAACTTTCAATCTTTTTGGTGCCTCATCGCCCTTTTGCCTTTGCTTTGGACTCAAGATTCCGTCACCACTCACAGTTCGGATTGGCAGGCTTGGGCGGGAGTCCTTTGTTTGGGACTTGGTTCCAGCATTATTGCTTTCTATTTGCAAATTCGGACGCAAAAAATCCTCTCAGACAGCACCGCCAGTATGCTGTTTCTGCTAGAGTCCCCCTTCGCCGCACTTTTTGGTTTTTTACTTTTAAGCGAGCGCCTCAGTTTGTTTCAACTTTCCGGCGCTGCTCTTATTATGATTGCCTCTATCTTGCAGATTCTTTTTGACCCTGCCACAAAGACCACAGAAAAGAAATCAGAATAACAAGTCCACCGCTAAGCCCCGTCACCCACTCTGGGATATGCAGGAACGGATCTGCCAACATGATCATCGCCAAAATTCCAATCGCATAGAAAGCCCCATGTTCCAAGAATGTGAACTTCGTCAAGGCCTCTTGCTCTACAAACATGATGGTCAAACTTCGCACGAAGAAAGCTCCGATACTTAGGCCGATCATGATAATAAATAGATTGTGGGTGATGGCAAAGGCCCCCACAACTCCATCAAAGCTGAACGACGCATCGAGAACTTCAAGATACAAAAACATTCCGGCGCTGGCTCTGTGAACATCTTTCATTGTTTCGTCAGACGCTTCCAACCAAGAACCGATTCCGTCTACGATTACATAGGTAATCAAACCCGCCATCCCGGCTTTCAAAAACGGCAAAGCTTCCTCCGCCGGAAGAAAGTGAGAAATCAGCGCTAAGATAATCAAACTTAACGCCACCTCGATAGCCTCAACCTTACTGCCTAAATAGACTGTGGGTTTTTCAAGGAACGGGATCCAATGCAACTCTTTGCTTTCATCATAGAAGTACTTCAGAGCCACCATCAAAAGGAAGCTTCCGCCAAAAGCGGCCACTTCAAGATGCGCAGACAACATAAGTTTCGCATAGTCATCCGGTTTGGTTGCCGCCATAACTAGGGCTTCCCATGGACTGACGTGGGCCACAAAAGTCACGATGAGCAATGGAAAAATCAAACGCATCCCAAAGACGGCGATCAACATACCCCACGTCAAAAAACGATGACGCCACACCGGAGTCATCTCTTTCAAAACCACGGCATTCACGATCGCGTTGTCAAAAGAAAGAGAGATTTCCAAAACCGCCAAAATAACGGCAATAAATAAAGCACCCAGTCCCGCTTGAACTGTACCGCCATAGTAGTGGCCGACAAAATAAGATGCGATAAGACCAAAAAATGTAAAAACGAAGGAGCCTGTAAAGTATTTCATGCTCAATAAGTCCTCGATTCTTAGTTAAGAATCAAGGACTTATTTAAGGACTGCCTTGAGGAATTTTCCAGTTTCGCTGCCTGAAACTTTGGCAACCTGCTCTGGAGTTCCAACAGCGACGATCAAACCGCCCCCTTTTCCTCCATCAGGCCCCAAATCAATAACGTGATCCGCGGCTTTCACGACTTCCATATTGTGCTCGATAACTAACACTGTGTTTCCTTGATCCGCCAATTCTTGAATCAGCTCCACTAATTTGCGCACGTCATCGAAGTGAAGTCCCGTCGTCGGTTCATCTAAAATATAAAGAGTTTTTCCAGTTCCTCGACGAGACAACTCTTTCGAGAGTTTCACTCGCTGAGCCTCCCCCCCGGAGAGGGTGGTCGAACTTTGCCCCAGGGTCATGTAGTCCAAACCCACGCGATGAAGAGTTTCTAACTTCCGATATATCTGGGTGTGATTGCGGAAAAACTCTAATGCCTCCCCCACGCTCATTTCCAAGACATCAGAAATGGATTTGCTTTTGTACTTAATATTCAAAGTTTCACGATTATATCGACGGCCTTGGCATGTATCGCAAGTGACAAAGACATCACTTAGAAAGTGCATCTCCACGCGAATCTGACCATGCCCCATGCAGGTTTCACAACGCCCACCTTTAACGTTAAAACTAAAGCGACCCGGCTCATAGCCTCGCAACTTGGAATCCGGCAAATTCGCAAACAAATCCCGAATCATCGGGAACAATCCCACATAGGTCGCCGGCGTCGAGCGCGGCGTTCTTCCAATGGGGCGTTGATTGATGTCAATGACCTTATCGATCTTTTCAAGGCCTTCGATTCTTTTAAAAGGTGATGGCATCGCCAACGCCTTGTAAAAATGCTGCGCCAAAATCTTGTAAAGAGTATCGATGATCAAGGTGCTCTTGCCAGAACCAGAAACCCCCGTCACCGCACAAAAGGTTCCCAACGGAATTTGCAGATCGACGTTTTGAAGATTATTTCCTGTCGCCCCTTGAAGACGTAAAAAATCACCATTCCCTTTGCGGCGCTCATGTGGAACTGGAATTCGCATCTCGCCTTTGAGATACTTCCCCGTTAAAGAGCGCGGATTATTCGCAAGCTCTTCAGGAGTTCCCTGCGCCATCATCTCACCACCCAAAACACCGGCGCGTGGCCCTAGGTCGACAACAAAATCCGCATAACGAATCGTGTCCTCGTCATGCTCAACAAGCAAGATGGTATTGCCACGATCTTTGAGTTCCCCGATGATATCCAGTAAGCGATGATGATCCCGAGGATGCAAACCAATGCTGGGTTCATCCATGACATAAAGAACACCGATCAAAGAGGACCCCACCTGAGTGGCCAAACGAATCCGTTGTGCCTCCCCCCCTGACAAAGTTCGCGAGGGACGACTGAGGGAAAGATAACCCGTTCCCACACGGATCAAATAATCCAGGCGCGAAACAATTTGTTTTACGATTTTTTCAGCGATCAACTGATCCTTGGATTTCCACTGAAGCTGGGAAATCCAGTCACGCAATTCCACCGTACTTAGATCCGAAAGTTCGGCGATGGTTTTTCCACCCAGACGAATATTCAAGGCTTCCTGCTTTAAACGCGAACCGTGGCAGTCGGGACAATCCGACAACACCATTTCTTCATTTTCTTCATCATCGTCTTCAGATGTTTTTTTGCCTTTATATTTATAAACGACTTTATCTAATTTTTTGCCACCAACTTCCGAGTCCGAAAACTGCTCTTCCTCAACAAGATCGATCGTCCCCAATCCGTGGCAAGTCGGGCAAGCTCCGCGCGGATTATTAAAACTAAAAAGACGCGGCTCAATCTCGGGGAAACTGTAACCACATTCCGGACAGGCCGAATGAAGAGAATATGATGTGCGCTCGCCATCCAGGGTTTCGATAAGCACTCGCCCATTGGCCATGGATAACGCCGTATTGATGCTTTCAGAAAGACGATGTTTCAAAGTGTCTTTCAAAATCAACTGATCAATCACCAGATCAATATCGTGAGTTTTGGTTTTGGCCAATTTCGTCGCCTTATCCAGATCAATCATTTTGCCATCGACTTTGGCTTTGACAAAACCCTTCTTGGCCCAACGCTGGAACTCCGCTAAGAACTCCCCTTTTTTCCCAGAGGCCATGGGGGCTAAAACGTAGAATTTGGTCCCCATGCTTTTCTTCAAAACGTCATCAATGATTTGCTGAGGAGTCTGACTGGTCACCGGAAGATGATGCGTAGGACATTCCGGCACCCCCAGCTTCGCAAAGAGCAAACGCAGATAATCGTAGATCTCCGTCACCGTTCCCACCGTCGAGCGCGGATTAGTGCTCACTGACTTCTGATCAATCGCAATTGCTGGCGAAAGACCCGTGATCGAATCCACTTCCGGTTTTTTAAGCTGTTCTAAAAAGTTTCGGGCATAAGCTGAAAGACTTTCCACATAACGGCGTTGCCCTTCGGCGTAGACCGTATCAAAAGCCAAGGAGGACTTCCCGCTGCCACTGAGACCTGTGAACACGGTGATCTTATTCCTGGGAATAGTCACACTCACATTCTTCAGATTGTGTTCTTTGGCGCCCTTTACAATGATTCCATCTTCAGCTTGTGACATAAGCCCTCATTCTAGAATGAGGCGCCCACGCCCGGCAAGAGGTACGCCGTACCTTTTTGAAATGCAGTGCTTCACTTTTTAATGGGACCGCGTCTTACAGCCCGAAACCACATTTTCTCTTGAGGTAGGCGTCAAAATCCGAGTCGGAGAAGTATTTAAAATGGACCGGTGATTTTTCAGATTGATCGGGCCAGAGGTCCTTCACGGGGACCTTGCAAGAGCGCCCCTGCTTTGTGATCGTGGCCTGACCTCCGCCCAAACGAGGCTCTTCCCCGCGGCGATCGATCCGCAACATCACGCCATTTCCCTTGTAGGAAACCTTGGCAGGACTCAGTTCTTTTCCCCCCGAGGTCAAAGGCCCGTCCTCACTAAAAACGCCACCAATAACCTCTTTGGTTTGAGCGTTGTAAGTGACTGTCTCGCCATTGGGTAAAGTGACAATTTGACGATTTCCCTCGGTGCGAATGTTTGGCAAAGTCACACGAGGGAATAGCATGATATAACTTTCTTGTGTCTGACTAATTGTGCCGTTTGGCATGTCACTGATAGAGATGCCAATATCTTGACGAGCCCCGCCCTCAAAATTGAAAGACCACTCACGGCTGCGTGATTCCCCGGTCGACACAATTTTATTGGGACCTCTATTAAAGAAGCGAATTTTTCCTGGCGTCGGATCATCCCCGAAAGAACATAAATCATAGGCCCCGGTTTTGGTTCCGCAACGGATAGACCGAATTCCAAAAGGATTCTGCGTTCGCGTGGGCGGAGTAATCACAGGTTTATCAGACCCACTCGCCATGGGAGTCCACTTTGTCGCCGAGGGAGAAACTGAAGACGGCCGCGCTGGAGCAACATCGCGAGCGTGAAGATTTGAAACCTCACACCCTTCACAGGGCCCCCCTGGCTTTCCGTGTTTTTGAACCGCACGATTGCCTTGAGTGATATGCTCCACAACTTTTTCCGCGGTTTCCCCGGCCGGAGTCCTTAAGGCTTCCGTTTTTCGCGTGGTGCGTACGTGAGAGGCTTGTTCTACTTGAGTCGTTGTCTGCTCTTTTTTCATGTCCTGCTCGGAAGCAAACAGCTTCATGTCAGGATCAGAACTTTTATAGTAAACCCAGGCCGACTGACCTTTTTGAGGGCCCGACAAAATTTGCACTTTCAAACCGTGGTTTCCAGAACTGAATGCTTTGGTCTCTTCAATGCGAGCGCGAGTCCCTGGAGGCATAACGAATTTTACATTTTGGGTCGACTTAAGAAAGTTCGCAGAGTAGCGGGCATTGAAATACCCCTCGAGCTCGACGATCTCTCCCCCTTTAAAACCAAAACAAAATACGACGAGAAGCAAAAGACTTCCCTTTTTCAAAGTTGCATTCATGTTCGGCTTATCGGTCGTTTAAAAACGAGACTTTAGAAGTATCGCAAGGCCCTCGCAGAGTTTCACCAAGGTCCAGACTACCCTTCAGAAGACTTCACCTGACACGCCGGACACACTCCATAAAGTTCCAAAATATGGTGAGTCAGCTTAAAACCAAACTGATTGGCGACTTTCTCTTGCAGACTCTCGATGGCGCGGTTTTCAAACTCACAGATCTTTCCGCACTTCACACACGTTAAGTGGTCATGATGCCCCTTCGGGGTCAACTCGTAACGAGCCGGCAGTCCACCCATGCGGACTTCTGTCACAAAAGTTCCCTCGGTCAAAGTGCGAAGAAAACGATAGACTGTGGCAAATCCAATATCAGGATGATCTTTATTGAGCTTTTCATACAGCTCTTGAGCCGTGACGTGACGGCGACCATCATGGAGAGCTTTTAAAATGGCCATGCGCTGACTGGTGACTTTGAGGTTTAACGTGCGAATGATTCGCTTTAATTCCGCCTCGTCAAATCCATCAGAGTGGACCACGATATCTTCGTCGTGTTGCCTTGGAAGAAATGGAACAGAGTCTTTACCCATAATCACCTCAAAAGTTCATTTTATAGGGGAAGGCCCTGGGTAAGTCCAAATAATTAAGAATCATTATCAGTTGGTTTTTATTTGGCAGTCCCTCGGGGGATAGAGATAACCCTTAGAAACTGCGAAGCTTTTTACCTTTGGAGATATGTGAAACGGCATTATGGGGGTGTAAACTCTCCACATGGCTGAACTCAGCAACATAGTCGAAGATCTCGACCTTGGCATCCAAGGCCTCTTTCACTCTGCGAGCTGCATCCTCACAAAACATGAGGTTTTGACCATTTCGTAAGGCGAACTCCTGCTCGTCTTCCCTTTTGACGGCCCCTTGAACGGCCGTCTGAAGAGCCTCTTCAACGATATCGATCAAGTCTCCATACTGATACGCAGGACCGACTTCGACCTTCACTCGAGCAAAACTTCGTTGCGCGTGAGGGGTCGCAACAATGCCCTGAGGAGTTCCCAGCCACGAGTGAATCACGTCAAAATCCAACGACTGATTTTGGAAGTGCTGCTTAAATCCGTCTTGAATCAACTGTCGAGACAACGCCGCCGAGGCAGGACATGTGCTGGAATAGGTAACAACCACTTCCACGAAATACTTTTTAGTTCCCTCATGATTAAACGAAGAAAGAACCACCGGGTAAGAACGCCATGCTTGATTGGCACTTTTCAGAGCCTGACGAACCAAGGGGGCCTCAAACTGCACCTGCACCATTGCTTCAGAGGAAAGGTCCTCGTGAGTTTTTAAGAACTCTGCCGTGGCGTCCCCGAGAAGACCTAAAGACATCTCATTTTTCGACAAAACTTCTTGAGTAATCAAATACAAACGAGACATGTGAATGCCTCGAGAAGGCTTCTTATCCAGACTGACCTTGGCATCAACACGAGCTGGAATACGGTAGACCCCGTCGGTTTGCTTTAACAAAACCGGCAGCTCAATAGACCCCATCCCCACCCAATCGATTGGCGCGAATCTTTCAGAGTGAATTTCTTTGGCAACATCTGGCAGCGATTTTTTACTCATATAGAGCCGCACTCTTACCCCATATTCCCCCATTTGGGAAGGGGCGGAAAGGTACGGCCTTATATGGCGCGCTGCTGCTACCAAAAGTAAGGCCGTACCTCTAAGTTCTTCCTATATGGAATTAATTCTTGCTAGCACCTCTAAGTATCGCCAGGAGCTTCTTTCTCGATTGGCTTACAAGTTCACGGCTCAAGCCCCCCTTATTGATGAAGATAAGGAAAAAGATCCGAGTCTTTCTCCGAAGGCGTTAGCTGAAAAGTTGGCCTATTTAAAAGCCGCCAGTTTGGCTGGCCCTGGGCGCGTTGTCATCGGCGGGGACCAATTGGTGGCCTTTGAGGGGAAGATCCTCGGAAAAGCTCATACACCAGAAAATGCGGTTCGCCAGCTCCTGTCCATGCAGGGTAAGACGCATGAATTGATCACAGCCATCTGTGTCTTTGATGGCGAAAAAGCCATCCCCTACACGGACATCACGCGCATGCATATGAAAACTCTTTCTCAAGCACAAGTTGAGCGCTATGTGCAACTAGATATGCCCACGGACTGTGCTGGAAGCTATAAGATCGAAAAACACGGAATTATGCTTTTTGATAAAATTGAAAGCCAAGATTTCACGGCCATCCAAGGTTTACCCTTGATTGAGCTTAGTAAAATATTAGAGAATTTGAATCTATGACAGAACTTCAAACAAAACTTTTCCAAGCCGCTTGCGACGTTCAAAAACGGGCCCATGCCCCCTACTCTGGAGCCCTTATTGGGGCCGCCGTTTTGATGAGTGATGGAAAGATCTACTCGGGCTGCAACGTCGAAAACGCCTCTTACGGCGGAACCGTCTGTGCCGAACGTGTCGCGATTTTTAAGGCTGTAAGTGAGGGCTCGACCAAACAAATCAAGGAAATTTTAGTTGTCAGTGACGCTGAAAAACCTTGGCCCCCTTGCGGTTTCTGCCGTCAGGTGATCGCAGAATTTGCCAACGAGCAAACCGTCATTCATACGGCCAATCTTCAGGGAAAAATGAAGAGCTTTAAATTCCCTGAGATTTTCCCAGAGGCTTTTACTCCGAAGCACCTTGATTAAATTACTAATGGAACTTTTCAAAGTATGCGTTGAAGGTTCCAGAACGTTTTTTCAGTTGCTGAGCCAGGTCTTGCAACAAGCCAAAATAAGGTTGAAATTCCGCCTCTTTTTGCTGTTTCAATATATGCCCCACCACCGCGAAGACCTCTAAAGCCTGGAGACGACGAGCCTCCAAAACGTCCGAACCCAAGGTGGACTTTTCTGAATCCACCGAAAACTCCACTCGCACCCCATAATGATCAGACAAGGGCTTACGAGGAGTTCCCCGCATATTGACTTGCCCCTCCAAAACCTTCAGTGAGGTCTCTGATTTTCCCACATTTGAAAAGAAAATATAATCAAAGGTGTGGTCTGAAAGCATCCATCCCAAAGGGTTTCCCGCACAATAGGTGCAATAACCCTGCGGATAAACCCCTCCCAAAGACTCTTCCATCGCATCTCGGGTCCCCAACGCCAGCATTAAGAATTTTCTTTCGACACTGTCGAGGTCAGCATTGAAATCCCCCGACAAAATCAACTTTTCGGTTTGATTCTTCAAACGCCACTGCAAAAGATCCAATACTTGAGTCAATCGCACCGCTTGAGACGTCGGATGAAGGTGCGTATTCATGAAGAAAAAGTCTTCTGCAATTTCATAGAAACCCGCACGCACAACATGGTAGGCCTTCTTCACATTAAAGGCCCCGCGAACGGTATCAAGGACTCCGCCCTCATTGTTGATCGTAAAGTCCACCGTTTGGCGTCCTTTGATATCACCCATAAAAAGGGACATCACGCCAATTTTCGCCTCTCGATTGGGCGAACTGATGCTGTATTGTCGTGATAAAGATTTTTCTATCTGATCAATATGCGAATCGTTCCACACCTCTTGAAGATGAACCACTTCACATTTCGGAATCCCCTGAAGGAGGCCCGTCATACGTTCAGTGCGCTCCTCCACTTTTGAGGCATAGATAGGTCCATAAGCATTGAAGTTTTGCAGGCAAAAACGCGGCGGACGAGGATCTGCCTGCCAATACATTTCGGCCTTCCCTTGTATGGAAAAAAACAATGCTCCGAACGCCAAGATTTTTGCAATAGTCATGGGTATCCTCGTGGACTCAAGTCCTCGTTCTAAGGCTTTCAATTCCCATGCACGGAAGAACGTTGATATATTGGCTTAGAGCCCTCTTCACTGTCTAATTTCTTTTCACCCCAAAGAGAGCGGACAAAAAGGGGCCCTTAAGGAAGACTGACAGAGTATTCAGCACCAAGATATTGGATCTCCACCTTCTGTAAAAAGCTTCCCGAGGACAAGCGATGGCCGACGCATTGACTGAGGTCTTCTTGAAGGTCTACCGACTCCCGAAGAGACACCCCTTTCAACAGCTTGAAGCCTTCGTGCTGAAAATCCTCTTCACAGCCCGGTAGGCGGCGCCAATGAAAGATCACCTTTAAAAGATCAAATTTTTCGTCCTTAGGAAAGGACTCGAGATAATGAGAATAGGAAAAGTTCAAAACTTCAGGGGGCTCCGATTCTCTCCAAGAAAAAGACCAACCCCGTTCTTCACGAAAAGACAGACTCACGAGATGAGCCGCTTCTTTGTCGGCGTTTTCAAGAAGATTCCTTCGAGTCAGCGCCATGACGTCCGCAAAAGAAGTGTGAAAATCTTTTTCAAGATTCGCCTTAAGATCGGCGAGCCATTGATCCACTAAAACCAAGTTCACCGTCATACCCGAAAGAGGATCCACGGATTTGGAAAATCCGGCGGCCAAATGAAATAAGAAGCCCCGTCGCTGGGACGGGGCTTCTTCAATAACTATAGAAATTGGGACTTCTCGAACAAACTGCAACATTAGTTCAATTGAAGAGCTTGAGTGTTCATAGTTACGTGAGATTGCGCGCGGAACTGATTCACCCACGCCTCAAACATCCCGTCCCCACGTCGCTTCTGCATCATTTCCGCAGACATCGGCTCCAAAGCCTTGACCTCTTCAACTTTAGACTCTTTCAACTTCAAAATATATTTGGCATTACCGTCACGAACCAGGCGCTTCAATAAAGGTTCTGTCTTCTTAAGTTCGAAAACAGCTTCCATCGCCACCGGACTCGTGATTTTAGGGAAGTTTTCAGAACCCAATTCGACCAAACCTGTTTCTTCCCAAGTCGCTTTCAAGTCTTTCAACTGAGCATTCACCGCCGCTTCATCACCTTTGACCAAAGCTTCATCCAAAGCTTTGATCGCCGCTTCAGCCTTTTCTTTGCTGAGCGCCTTGGACGCCGCCTCTTGATCAATCTTCACGAAAAGAACATTGATTTTTTGAGCTTTAAGATCCTGCAGTTTTTTAAGTTCAACCGCTGTTGGGCCTGCGACAATTTCAAAAATCTGACGAGCTCGCACATTGGCAATATCTTTACGAACCTTATTCTCAAAGTCCGCAGGCGTCGAGCGAGTGGACTCTAGGTATCGGCTGTAAAACTCACGCTGAAATTGACCGTTTTGTTGGAAAAATGGAATGTCTTTCACGATAAAATCACGAACTTCAGCATCCGTCGTCAAAATGCCATTTTTCTGTGCAGCCTGGGAAACAAGCTCCATGCGGATCAAATTCTCAAGCGCTTGCTGGCGCAAAAGTTGACGCTGAGAGCTAAAATCCATCTGACTACCAAAGAGATTTTGATAGTATTGCTGAATGCGATTTTCTTCCTGTTGAAAGTCCGCCAAAGAGATCAAACTATTGTTCACGCGAGCTATGGAACCAACCCCCGCGCCCAAGCGTCCCGGCAAACCGAAAAATACGAAAACCAGAATGATCGCACCAAAAAGAATTATCGCTGTTACGCTCTTCGCGGAAAGCTTTCTTTTCAACTTTTCAGCCATATTGTCGCTCATAAACTTTTCCTTCCTAAAACAAGCTGAGACTCTGGCTGGGCCAGAGTGTAGACCAACTAAGCGGTACCATTACCCAACGATTTTTGCATTTTTTCAAGGGGAAATTGTTGAATTCTCTGAGTCTTTTGACTAGCGTTTGAATATGCCACGAGGATGCACCATAGAAGACATGAGGCTCGTCCGGCAATTATTCCTAGTGCAACAGAAGGTGACTTTTGAATTTTTTCAACTTTGATCTCAAAAAACTAATCATGATCGGGATTGTTTTGGCCTTGCCGCTCATCTCCATCAACATGCAGCAAAGACCCCAAGAGTCCCATTGGCTCTCAAAACCTTTCACTCTTTTGGGTAGCGCCGTGTCTGAGACCTTCTATGGCTTTAGTCACGGGGTCAAAGGTACGACTGCCATGTACCTCGATCTCATTAATATCAAAAAACAAAGTGAAGCTCTTCAAAGCCACAACAATGAACTGCAAGCTCGCTTAGAAAAAATGAATGAGCTCTTGATCGAAAATGATCGCCTGCGCGGATTACTTACTTTTAAAGATCAAACCAAAATGAGTCTTATCGCCGCAGAAGTGATCGGTCGTGATCTTGTCATTGATCACAGCACAATCACTATCAACAAGGGGACCAACGATGGTTTGAAGGCCGGACAAGCCGTCATCACCACTGGCGGAGTTCTGGGGTACATCTTCAAACCCGAGCCGTTCACCGCTCATGTCATGCTGATTACGGATCGTTACGCTGTTGTTGATGGCATCGTACAAAGAACTCGCGCTCACGGCATTGTCGAAGGCAAAAGCCAATATGGCAGCACCCTTTCTTTAAAGTACGTGGAAAAAACGGAAGATGTAAAAGAAGGTGATCTTGTTGTCACTGGGGGCCTTGATAACATCTTCCCGAAAGGTTTCCCTGTTGCCATTGTCGAATCCGTTGAAAAAAAGACCTTCAGCGTTTCCTTAAAAGTCGATTTGCGCCCCGTTGTGGATCCTTACAAGGTGGAGGAGGTCTTCATCGTCCTTCAAGCGGCTAACGAAGACTTTGGGGACAAATACGCCCCTCAAACCGCAGCGACCGAGTCCGTTCAAAAAGCCATTGAGACGGCCACTCCCACCGTAGCGCCATCAGCGACGCCGACGACCGTTGCGTCCCCAGCGCCGAAAAAGCCTGAGGAGAAGCGTCCGTGAAAATTCGCTGGAATGTTATTTTAAATTTTCTCGTGCTGTTCGCCGTCCTCATTTTGGTGGCGGGGCTGCAAACAACGTTTTGGTTTCAACTTTTTGGCAACGTCCCTTCTCCACTCTTATGGTTAAATTTGGTCGTATATGTGACTCTTTATCGCAAACCATTCCCCGCGATCTTTACGATCTACGCCATGGGCTTCATTTTGCTGACCTTTACCGCGATGCCGTTGAAAATGATGTGGATCAGTTTGCTGATTCTCTTTACCTTGGTCTATGGAATCAAAACTCGCGTCTTTTGGAGTGGCTCAGGATACTATACTATCATGTGTACATTCTCGGCCGTGGCCTATCACCTGATCTATCTTGCAATTTCCATGGTGATCGAAAAAAACCCCGCGAGTTTTGAAATTGTTGATCGCCTTGTTCAGATCGTTTTAACTCCCTCCTTCGCTTTTCCTATGTATTGGGTTCTAGCGAAAATCGACAAGATCACTCAGGATGAACTTATGCACGAGCCCGGAGGATTGGAGTTATGAGTACTTACGTCAGCAATCCCGACGAGGCAAAAGAGTATCAAGGCCGGTATAGGATATTTTATCTCACGATCGCCTTTACACTCACGATCTTCACGATGCGTCTGTGGTATCTTCAGGTTATTTCCGGAAACGAGCTTCGCGAGTTCTCGGAGAAGAATCGTATCAAGCAAAATAAAATCACGGCTCCCCGTGGTCTGATGCTCGATCGTGATGGAAAAGTTCTGGTTGAGAATCTTCCTGGTTTTGAAGCTATCTTAACGCCTCAGTACATTGAAAACCTCGATGAACTAGCTAAAACTGTAGGCCCCGTGTTGGGCATGGAACCAGATAAGGTCGTCTTAAAGGTCACAAAGAGCCGACGACAAAATGGTCCTTTCGCGCAAATTCGCCTGAAAGAAAACTTAAGTCGCGAAGAGGTCTTCCGCCTTAAACGCATGCGTCTGGACACGCCAGGATTGGAAATCCGTGAATCCATCATCCGCTACTATCCATTGAAGGAAGATGGCGCTCAGCTTTTTGGTTATGTGGGCGAGATCTCAAAAAGACAGCTCCCCGTCCTGAATGAAGCTTACAAAGGAACCTTGCGCTTTGAACAAGGCGACATTATCGGAAAAAGCGGCCTTGAAGAAACTTTGGAAAAAGACATTCGCGGAACCGACGGCGTAAGCTTTATTCAGGTCGACGCCCATGGACGCGAGACCGTGACTCAAACTCCAAACATCTACGGCGAACAAATTAAGGATCAAATCCCTATTCATGGGAATAATGCTGTTTTGACGATTGATCGCGACATCCAAGAAGCGGCATTCAAATCCTTCATGAGCCTCAATCGTATAGGGGCCGTTGTCGCAATGAGAACCAACGGGGAAATCTTAGCGTGGGTGAGCACCCCCTCCTTTGATCCTAACGAGTTTTCAACAGGGATCTCTGCACAGACGTGGTCTAAACTGATCAATGATCCTTTCAAACCTTTGCGCAACAAGATCATTCAAGATCACAATTCACCGGGCTCTACGTTCAAACCTTTGGTGGCGGTCGCGGCTTTGCAAGAAAAAGTCATCACACCGACCACGATCGTCAGCGCGCCGGGAGTTTTCTACTTTGGCCGAAGACCTTACCATGACCACTTAAAAGGGGGGCATGGTAATATCACGGTCTATGAAGCCCTTGAAAGATCCTCCAACGTGTTCTTCTATAAGATGGGAATCGCCTTGGGAGTTGATAAGATGTACGACTACATCAATCTTCTTGGCATCGGGCAAAAAACCGGGATTGAATTGGCTCGCGAAGTTTCTGGAACCATGCCCAACTCAGCATGGAAGAAGGCCACTGTTGGCGAAGAATGGCAGCCCGGGGAAAACTTAAGCACCGCCATCGGACAGGGCTTTGTGAACGTCACCCCTCTTTCTATGGCCATTGCCTACAATGCGATTGGCACTGAAGGAAAAGTTGTGAAGCCTTTCTTACTTCGCAAAGTGATTGATCAAGACGGAAAAGTCTTGCGCGAAAACTTCCCCCAAGTCGTCCGCGACCTTCAACAGACCCAAACCAATGGCGTTCACATTTCCTCAGACACCTTTAAGGTTGTCAAAGAGGGTATGCGTCGCGTAGCCAACGGAGACCGTGGAACCGCCAAACACTGGAAAGTTCCAGGAGTCCAAATGGCCGGCAAAACAGGGACTGCCCAAGTCATGGGATTTTCTGCAGATCAAATTTATGCAAAATGTGAAAGCCGCCCTATTCATATGCGTCACCACGGTTGGTTTGTCGCTTTTGCTCCTGCGGATAATCCTGAAATCACGGTGGCCGCTTTGGCTGAACATGCCTGCCACGGAAGTACCGGGGCCGCACCGATCGTCCGCGATATCGTACAAGCCTACTTTGAAAAATATCATCCTGAAGTTATTGAAGCGGCCCTTAAAGCCAAAGGCGTCAAACGAGCCACAGCTCCGGCGATTCCAGAAACTGTTGAAGGAGAATAAGAGTGTTTACTTCCCTGCACGTCGAAGAAAGAACTCTGTTCAAAAAGTTAGATATCAATCTTATTATCGTCATTCTGGCTTTGAACGTGATCGGTTTGATCAACTTGTACAGCGCCACCCACGGCCCCACCACAACAGATGTGGCATCTCTCTTTATCTCACAATTAATGTGGCTGGTGGTTGGCTGGACTGTG